>NZ_CAWPJH010000010.1:0-73045 GCF_963888445.1 Vibrio sp. B1-2 | reverse complement strand
ACAACATGGCTGAAAGCTTAATACTTGAAGGGCGAAGGGAAAGAACATTCCCTAGAACAGTTAAGCCTAGACCACAACGGTATGCTAAGAACAAAAATGCCGTTCACTCTTAAGTGAACGGCATTAGTCGTATTGTACGACCTTTTTTTCATCTAACGCTTATCAACGCCTTGCTTGGCAATATCATCGATGTCTCTCTGCCGAGCTTTTTGCAGTAAATCAGCAAAATAATGGCGCAGTGAGTAGAGCATGATAAGGCTTGGTACTACCATCAGTGCGGTAATAATAAAGAATAGTGACCAATTATTGAGATAGTCGACCAACTCCCCGCTAAAGGAAGCCAGCGTGGTGCGGCCAAAGTTTCCTAGAGAGGCCAATAGCGCATATTGCGTTGCTGAAAATGCCTGCCCTGTTAACACAGTAAGAAACGAAACAAAGGCCACGGTGGAAAACGCAGTGGTAAAGTTATCGACAATAATGGTCGCCAAGAACAGATGCTCATTAGGGCCAACTTGAGCGATCCACGAAAACATCAAATTACTGGCAGACATCGCGATGCCACCAATCATCAAGCCGCGAACAATACCAAATCGCACGTTAAACATACTGCCAATCAAAGTGAAGAACAGGGTTGCTCCCCAACCAATTAACTTCGAGTAGTGACCAATTTGTTCGTTGCTAAAGCCAATTTCTTTGTAAAATGGAATCGACATTCGGCCAAGAAAAGCTTCGCCAATCTTGAATAAAAAAACAAACAACAGCAGGGTTAGTGCTACTTGCGCGCCATTGCGTTTGAAGAAATCGAGAAATGGTTCGATTACGGTAACGGTGAACCACGCGACGACTTTCGAACCAACAACCTGATTGTGTCGCAGCTCCGCTTGATGTTGTAGCGCTTCGCGATGTGTTTTTGGTTCGCCCACCAAGAGCGTGAAAAGCATTAACAGCCCGACACAGAGTGCCATCCCATAATAAACGGCATTCCAACCGATACTATCAGCGTTTACAAAAGCGAGATAGCCCGGCAGAGAATATCCAGTCCACCACCCCATGATGGCCATGGCGGAGGCTTGTGGCAGCTTATTGGCTTGTGATTTGGGGAAAGTATCGATACGAAAAGCATCAATCGCGATATCTTGAGTGGCAGAAGCGATCGCAATGCCCAAGGCAAGCATTGAGGTAAACATCAAATTTTGGGCTGGATTGACACCCGCAATTAGCAGCGTACAGATCAAAATGATCGATTGGCACAAAAATACCCAACTACGGCGTTGACCTAATAATGGCGTCAGAATGGGTAATTTGATGCGATCCACCAATGGGGCCCATAGAAAATTAATCGCGTAAACTGCGAAGACACTGCCAAAATAACCAATTGCAGCGGTGGTTAAGCCTGCATCTTTTAGCCATCCTGACATATTCGAACCAATCAAAACCCACGGAAAACCGCTCGAACACCCCATCATAAATACCCACAATAGGCGTTTATCAAGATAGCTACGGATAGTTTCCATCCAAGTGAGAGAGGAGGAGGTTGATGGCATACAGCGAATCCTTGTCAGTAAAGCAGCTTAGGTCGAAAGGCGACCCAATAAAATCAAACGCCGATAAATCGGCGTTGGTATGGTTATTGTTCTAGTGTGACATTCGTAATAACGATTGGTTCGATGGGGACGTCTTGCATTCGCCCTTTCGTGCTGGTCGGCTGTTGAGCCATTTTTTGCACAACATCAAACCCTTGCGTGACTTTACCAAAGACTGCATAACCCGGTGGGCGAGCGTTGTAGTTGAGAAAATCATTATCGACCAAGTTAATAAAGAATTGGCGAGTAGCTGAGTTAGGATCATTGGTACGGGCCATTGCGATCGTCGCGGTGTCATTAGTCAACCCATTGCTCGCTTCATTTTTGATGGGAGCGTAAGTGGTGAGTTGTTTTAAATCCGCATCAAATCCGCCGCCTTGTGCCATAAAGCCTGGGATAACGCGGTGGAACTGGCTGCCAACATAACTGCCATCTTCAACATATTTTACGAAGTTTGCGACAGTCGTTGGCGCTTTCTCTGTATTAAGTTCAACAGTAAATGACCCTAAGTTCGTCTCAATTAGGACGTTGGGCGCCGAAAACGCAGTGCAACTGACGAGCGCTAATGTCGTAACGAGAGAACGTAACATTAAAAGCGCTCCTGTAAATAACCATTAAGTTCGCTGTCATTGGCAATTTCTTTAAGTACCAAGTTCATGACATCGTTGAGTACCATTTCAATCTCATCATTTGAAGCGCTGAGTGTACCGGAACGTTTTGCCGTTCCGTTGAACGTTTTCACCAATTTGCCTTTTGGTGTTTCCGCGGTGATTTCAAGCGTGACACTGCCATCCATTTCATTCGACATGACGCTGTGTTTTACCGTCACTAGTGCTTCTGCAATTTCAACGGTGACATTGTTTTCGCTGTTCACTGTTAAGCGATAGCCTTGAGAGCTAAATTGTTCTGCCAACGCATTCTCAACCGCAATGCGAACATTTTGTTTGGCATGAATTGGCTCAATATTAGAGCGGCCACTATCGACTAAAGCCACATATTGCGCCGATCGAATATCTTTGCTAACCAGAGTAAAGGCTTTATTGTTGACGACCGTATTTTTGCTGGTCGTTGCAGTAGGCATAAAGTTGATTTGCTGTTGCTGAGGTGCGGCACAAGCGGTGAGTAATGCGATTGAGGCTGCGAGAACCAGTTTTTTCATGGTCATTTCCTTTCTTATCCTTGCCTATTTAGTTGCTTGTAAGATAACAAATTTATGGTTGGTCGCGACAGTTTTTACCTGCCCTTGGCCAAATAATCTTGCTAGTTTTACATCGTAGCCGAGGTGGCGATTGCCGATCACTAATAATCGTCCCCCTTTTTTAAGAACATGCTTTGCATCACAGAACATCTGCCAAGCAATGTGATCCGTGATAGCTTGTTGTTGATGGAATGGTGGGTTACACAATACTAAACAGCTACTCTCTTGTTGAAAACCATCTAAGCAGTTATTCGCAATGCATTGAATATTGCGATCTTCTCCTAAATTCTCCAGCAAATTTAGCTTTGCAGACTCGATGGCCATCAAGCTTTCATCAACGCAGGTCATTCGTACTTGAGGATTGAGTTGGCCCATCTTGATTGATAACACCCCGTTGCCGCATCCAAGGTCGATGATGTGCTGTAACTTAGGATCTTGCGGAAGATGCTGTAGAAAAAAGCGTGCGCCGAGATCCAATCCCTCACCTGAGTAGACATTCGGCAGATTTTTTAGACGGATGGATTCGCTTTCTACGGCCCATTCAGTTATGGGTTCTACCGTTTCAATCGGTGATACGTTCGGTGCTGAAAAAACGAGGCGGTGTTTTTTCCATGCAAGAGAAGTGCTTGTTGAACCTAAATACTTTTCAAATAAGTTTAAGGTTGATGTGTGGATCTCTTTCGCTTTGTTGACCGCTATCACAGGGCAATCTTGGGCAAGGGACTGACGGAGTTGGCTTAATTGCCAAACCAAGTGGCGATTGCTCTTGGGCAATTGAAAAAGCACCAGATCGACCGATTCAGGGATGGCATCCATTGTTGAGAGCAATTGCACGTTGCGGCACTGATTGCGCTGAAGATTGTTTAACGTACCTTGTTGCGAAATAAAAGAGTCGCTCATCATGGTGACGTGATGCTTATCTGCAAACCAACACGATAGAGCGCCAAAGTGATCGTTTAAAATAAGGATGCGTTTGCCTATTGCTAAATTCAACGCTTCAATATGATTAATCACATATTCATCGCCCGCATCCCAAGCTTGTAATGTTTCGTTTGAACGATGTGGGAAACGGTGCAAGCTCAACGTTCGATCATGCAGTGCCAACTCTGTTTTCATAATTTTTTATAGGTCGTAGTGAGAATTACGGATGCATTGTCTCAAATGGCGTAGAAACAAGGAACCAAAACCTTTCGCTATTCTATAAGGCTAGTTAAACTTAAATCTCTTTACACTCGTATATGTTCTCATGCTCTTATTTGAGGAAGAAAGGCAACGGTATGATCCAACCCATAATCGAACAAAAATTGCATCAAGCATTTCACCCTGATTATTTGAAAGTCGAAAATGAAAGCTACATGCACAATGTGCCTTCAGGATCGGAAAGCCATTTTAAAGTCATTGTGGTGAGTGACAGTTTTGAAGGAATGCGTTTGATTGGCCGTCACCGACAGGTTAACCAAGTGTTGGCAGAAGAGTTAGCGAACCACATTCATGCACTCTCGATTCATACCTACACACCACAAGAGTGGCAGGCGCAAATTAGTGGCGTACCTGATAGTCCTATGTGTATGGGCGGTGGAAAATAACTCGTTCAGAACCGTCTGAACATGCCGTTCTCTTGTTCTGTTTTTGAGCGGAATGTTAACAGTATTTAAACAAATTGACGAGATGAACAAGTTGAGAGAAATTGTTTTAGGTAGTGAATAAAAATAAATACTCATAAGGGGTAAGGAATAGGTTATTTGTGCGATGCTTCAAAGTTATGACTATTCGCTAGCCTTTATGATTCAAATCCTTCCAAATAAAACGACTTATCAGAGGATTGGTCATGGCATCAGGTTCCGAAAAAATGCTAGACTATTGCACCTAATGGATCTCATACCATACTTGTGATGAGGTTATTAAAAGGATGTTGCGGTTCTGGCGTTTAAAACAAGCCAAAATCGGACACAGAAATGTCGTGTCTAAGGCTGGTTTAACTTTCATTTGGCCTCTTATCAAGAACGACCATGAAAGATAAACAAGCCTTGAACTTACGCAATTAAAAGAATCTTTTTCCCGATAAAATAGTGCAAGTGCGTATGATTACAATAAAAAGGGGTTTGGACCTTCCTATTGCAGGAACTCCTTCCCAGGTGATTAATGATGGTAAGACCATCACTAAAGTCGCCTTGCTTGGCGAAGAGTACGTTGGCATGCGTCCTACCATGCATGTTCGCGTAGGCGATGAAGTAAAGAAAGCTCAAATTCTTTTTGAAGATAAAAAGAATCCGGGTGTTAAATTTACTTCACCAGCAAGCGGTAAGGTTATCGAAGTCAATCGTGGCGCCAAACGTGTCCTACAATCCGTAGTGATTGAAGTGGCAGGTGATGAGCAAATCACGTTCGATAGCTTTGAAGCTAGCCAACTAGCAAGTATTGACCGTCAAACGGTTAAAACTCAGTTAGTTGAGTCTGGTCTTTGGACTGCGTTGCGTACTCGTCCGTTTAGCAAGGTTCCAGCAATTGAGTCTTCAACTCAGGCTATTTTTGTGACAGCAATGGATACCAATCCATTAGCGGCAAAACCTGAGACGATCATTAATGAGCAATCTGAAGCATTCGTCGCTGGTCTCGATATCCTTTCAACTCTGACTGAGGGCAAGGTTTACGTCTGTAAATCTGGTACTAGCTTGCCACGCTCTTCACAGCCAAACGTTGAAGAACATGTGTTTGATGGCCCACACCCTGCAGGTCTTGTAGGGACTCACATGCATTTCCTCTATCCAGTAAATGCAGTCAATGTGGCGTGGAGCATCAATTACCAAGACGTGATTGCGTTTGGTCAATTGTTCTTAACCGGTGAGCTATACACACAACGAGTGGTGTCGCTTGCAGGACCTGTGGTCAACAAACCTCGTCTTGTCCGTACTCAGATTGGTGCTAGCCTCGAAGAGTTAACGGATAACGAATTGATGCCGGGCGAAGTTCGTGTCATCTCTGGTTCTGTACTTTCTGGTGTGAAAGCGGCGGGGCCTGTAGCTTATCTTGGTCGTTATCACCTCCAAGTATCGGTTCTGCGTGAAGGTCGTGACAAAGATTTTCTTGGTTGGGCAATGCCTGGCAAGAACAAATTTTCAGTCACTCGCTCTTTCCTTGGTCATCTATTCACAGGTCAGTTGTTCAACATGACAACCACAACCAATGGTAGTGATCGTGCGATGGTACCTATTGGTAACTATGAAAAAGTGTTGCCACTAGATATGGAACCAACGCTCCTACTTCGTGACCTATGTGCAGGTGACATCGATAGCGCTCAACGTCTCGGTGCCCTTGAACTGGACGAAGAAGATCTCGCATTGTGTACCTTTGTATGTCCTGGTAAATACGAATATGGTCAGCTACTTCGTGAGTGCCTAGACAAGATTGAGAAGGAAGGGTAATTTTCATGGGCCTTAAAAAGTTTCTTGAAGACATCGAGCATCATTTTGAACCTGGCGGCAAACATGAAAAATGGTTTGCCTTGTATGAAGCAGCAGCAACGCTTTTTTATACGCCTGGTTTAGTTACAAAACGAAGCTCACACGTTCGTGATAGCGTTGACCTCAAACGCATCATGATCATGGTTTGGCTAGCGGTATTCCCAGCGATGTTCTGGGGTATGTATAACGTTGGTCACCAATCGATTACTGCACTTAACCATCTGTATTCTGGCGCTGAATTGGCGACAGTCATCAGTGGTAACTGGCACTATTGGCTAACTGAAATGCTTGGCGGTACATTAAGTACGCAAGCCGGTTGGGCAAGTATGATGCTGCTCGGTGCGACTTACTTCCTACCTATCTACGCCACGGTGTTCTTGGTCGGTGGTTTTTGGGAAGTGCTGTTTTGTATGGTGCGTAAGCATGAAGTTAACGAAGGTTTCTTTGTAACTTCAATTTTGTTTGCTCTGATTGTTCCACCCACACTGCCTTTATGGCAAGCCGCTTTAGGGATTACCTTTGGCGTGGTTGTTGCCAAAGAAATCTTTGGTGGTACCGGGCGTAACTTCCTAAACCCAGCATTAGCCGGTCGTGCTTTTCTATTCTTCGCCTACCCAGCACAGATCTCTGGTGACGTTGTTTGGACAGCTGCAGATGGTTTTTCTGGTGCAACGGCGCTAAGCCAATGGGCTCAAGGTGGTAACGGTGCTCTGATCAATAAGGTCACTGGCGAAGCCATTACTTGGATGGATGCGTTTGTTGGTAACATTCCTGGCTCTATCGGTGAAGTATCGACGTTAGCACTGGCGATTGGCGCGGCATTTATTGTCTACATGGGCATTGCTTCATGGCGCATTATTGCGGGTGTTATGGTAGGTATGATTGCCATATCAACGCTGTTCAATGTTATTGGTTCAGACACAAATGCAATGTTTAATATGCCTTGGCATTGGCACCTAGTACTTGGTGGCTTTGCGTTTGGTATGTTCTTCATGGCAACCGACCCAGTATCGGCTTCATTTACTAACAAAGGTAAATGGGCATACGGTATTTTGATTGGTGCAATGTGTGTGATGATTCGTGTGGTTAACCCAGCTTACCCAGAAGGTATGATGCTGGCGATATTATTTGCGAACCTATTTGCACCTTTGTTTGACCATATTGTGATTGAGAAGAACATCAAGCGGAGACTAGCACGCTATGGCAAGTAATAACGATAGCATTAAAAAAACGCTGTTTGTTGTTATCGCATTGAGCTTAGTGTGCTCAATCATCGTATCGACAGCAGCGGTTGGCCTGCGTGACAAGCAAAAAGTTAACGCAGTACTTGATAAGCAAAGCAAGATTGTTGAAGTTGCAGGCATTAACGAGTCTGGTAGCGTGCCAGAGCTTTTTGCTAAATACATTGAACCTCGTTTGATTGATTTTAAAACCGGGAACTTTGTTGATGGCGATGCAACAGCCTATGATCAACGCAAAGCTTCTAAAGACCCAGCTCAATCTATCAAGCTAACAGCGGAACAAGATAAAGCGAAGATTATTCGTCGTGCTAATACTGGGGTTGTTTACCTAGTGAAAAGTGGCGACGAGATTTCTAAAGTGATTGTTCCCGTTCACGGTAATGGTTTGTGGTCAATGATGTACGCATTTGTGGCTGTAGAAACCGATGGTAATACCGTTTCAGGCATTACTTACTACGAACAAGGTGAAACTCCGGGATTGGGTGGTGAAGTTGAAAACCCATCATGGCGTGCTCAATTTGTTGGCAAGAAATTGTTTGATGACAACCACCAACCTGCAATTAAAGTTGTGAAAGGTGGCGCTCCTGCCGGATCTGAGCATGGCGTTGATGGACTTTCTGGCGCAACACTGACCAGTAACGGTGTTCAACACACTTTCGACTTCTGGTTAGGTGATATGGGCTTTGGTCCATTCCTAGCAAAAGTTCGTGACGGAGGTTTGAACTAATGTCTAGCGCAAAAGAGATTAAAAAGAGCATTCTAGCGCCGGTGTTGGATAACAACCCAATCGCACTTCAAGTGCTTGGTGTCTGTTCTGCCCTTGCGGTAACCACTAAGTTGGAAACGGCGTTTGTTATGACGCTAGCCGTTATGTTTGTAACGGCTTTCTCTAACTTATTCGTTTCGTTAATTCGTCACCACATACCTAACAGTGTGCGTATCATCGTTCAGATGGCGATCATTGCTTCATTGGTTATTGTTGTTGACCAGATCCTACGTGCTTACTTATACGATATCTCGAAACAGCTATCGGTGTTCGTAGGGTTGATCATTACTAACTGTATCGTAATGGGCCGTGCTGAAGCATTTGCAATGAAGTCGGCACCGATTCCTTCCTTTATCGATGGTATCGGTAATGGTCTGGGTTATGGTTTTGTATTGATCACTGTTGGTTTCTTCCGCGAACTTCTTGGTTCAGGCAAGCTATTTGGAATGGAAGTTCTACCTCTTGTGAAAGATGGTGGCTGGTATCAACCTAACGGTTTGATGCTGCTAGCACCTTCGGCATTCTTCCTAATTGGCTTCATGATTTGGGCGATTCGCACGTTCAAACCTGAACAACTAGAAGCGAAGGAGTAAGGGCGTTA
The DNA here is from genome assembly GCF_963888445.1 of Vibrio sp. B1-2. Lineage (NCBI taxonomy): Bacteria > Pseudomonadati > Pseudomonadota > Gammaproteobacteria > Vibrionales > Vibrionaceae > Vibrio > Vibrio sp. B1-2. The sequence goes on along the minus strand of NZ_CAWPJH010000010.1, from coordinate 64,195 downwards.
TGGAACATTATATCAGTTTGCTTGTTCGATCGATTTTTATCGAAAACATGGCACTCTCTTTCTTCTTGGGTATGTGTACATTTCTTGCTGTATCTAAGAAAGTAAAGACATCGTTTGGTTTAGGGATTGCGGTTACTGTTGTTCTGACCATTTCAGTACCAGTGAATAACTTGGTTTATAACTTGTTACTTAAACCGGGTGCATTGGGTGAAAATATTGATCTTACATTTCTAAATTTCATTACCTTTATCGGTGTTATTGCCGCATTGGTACAGATCTTAGAGATGATATTGGATCGTTTTTTCCCACCTTTGTATAACGCGCTGGGCATTTTCTTACCTTTAATCACAGTGAACTGCGCCATTTTTGGTGGTGTATCTTTCATGGTTCAGCGTGATTATAACTTTGCTGAATCCGTCGTTTACGGTTTCGGTTCGGGTGTGGGTTGGATGTTAGCGATTGTCGCTCTTGCCGGTATCCGTGAGAAAATGAAATATTCAGATGTACCTCCGGGTTTACGTGGTTTAGGGATTACCTTCATCACGGCGGGTCTAATGGCGTTAGGCTTTATGTCTTTCTCTGGTGTTCAACTGTAAGTCGGGTAAACCGCAACAATTAAGGAATAGTCAATGGACATTATTCTTGGTGTAGTGATGTTTACCCTGATTGTTCTAGCACTCGTTTTGGTAATTCTATTTGCTAAATCTAAGCTAGTTCCAACAGGCGACATTACAATTTCAATTAACGGTGATGCAGATAAGTCTATTGTGACTAATCCAGGTGGTAAGCTACTGAGCGTACTTGCAGGTTCTGGTGTCTTTGTATCATCGGCGTGTGGTGGTGGCGGCTCTTGTGGTCAATGCCGTGTAAAAGTGAAATCTGGCGGTGGTGATATTCTTCCGACTGAACTTGATCACATTACTAAAGGTGAAGCTCGTGAGGGTGAACGTTTAGCGTGTCAAGTGGCTGTGAAAACAGACATGGATATTGAACTTCCTGAAGAAATTTTTGGTGTTAAAAAGTGGGAATGTACCGTTATCTCTAACGACAACAAAGCCACCTTCATTAAAGAGCTTAAACTTCAGATCCCTGATGGCGAGTCAGTACCTTTCCGTGCTGGTGGTTACATTCAGATCGAAGCGCCAGCACACCACATCAAATATTCAGATTTTGACGTGCCAGAAGAGTATCGTGGCGATTGGGACAAATTTAACCTGTTCCGCTACGAGTCAAAAGTTGATGAAGATATTATTCGTGCTTACTCAATGGCGAATTACCCTGAAGAGTTCGGTATTATTATGCTAAACGTGCGTATTGCTACGCCGCCGCCTAATAATCCCAATGTGCCACCGGGTCAGATGTCTTCTTACATTTGGTCACTGAAAGAAGGTGATAAATGTACTATTTCTGGTCCATTTGGTGAGTTCTTTGCCAAAGATACGGATGCAGAAATGGTCTTTATCGGTGGTGGTGCGGGCATGGCTCCAATGCGCTCACACATCTTCGATCAGCTTAAGCGTTTAAAATCTACCCGTAAGATGTCTTATTGGTATGGTGCGCGCTCTAAGCGTGAGATGTTCTACGTTGAAGATTTTGACGGCCTTGCAGCTGAAAACTCGAATTTCGTATGGCACTGTGCGCTTTCTGATCCAATGCCTGAAGATAACTGGGATGGATACACAGGTTTCATCCACAATGTATTGTATGAAAACTATCTGAAAGACCATGAAGCGCCTGAAGATTGTGAATACTACATGTGTGGACCACCGATGATGAATGCGGCTGTGATTGGCATGCTGAAAAACCTTGGTGTAGAAGATGAGAACATCCTTCTTGATGACTTCGGTGGTTAATTCACTGAAGTAAGTAAAACCCATGGCTGGCTCTGATGAGTCAGCCATTGTTTTTTTAGTTTTAGTTTTGCCTTGTGGCTTTGAATTCCAACTCAGTTAACATAGAAAATAGGTGTAGGAATTTCTTTTCTATAACCACTTCTTTTCTATATTCACTTTCATTTTTAGGAGTAAACAAGTGAAAAAATGGCTTGTTGCGTTAGCTTCTCTATTCATCTTGGCGGGTTGTGAAAAATCGGTTGAGCAAGTTCATCTCAGTGGCCCTACTATGGGCACGACTTACAATATTAAGTACCTGAAAGCTGAAGGTATCCCTAGCTCGGAGGCTCTCCAAAAGGAAGTTGATCGGTTATTGGAAGAAGTGAACGATCAAATGTCTACCTATCGTAAAGATTCTGAGCTCAGCCGTTTTAATCAATATCAAGGAACGGAACCTTTTACGGTTTCTTCTCAAACCGCAACCGTGGTGAAAGAAGCGCAGCGTCTTAACGGTCTTACTTTAGGTGCATTGGATGTCACTGTTGGTCCTTTGGTTAACCTATGGGGTTTTGGCCCTGAAGCTCGTCCTGATGTGGTGCCAAGCGATGCTGAATTGGCTGAGCGTAAAACCAACATAGGCATTGAGCATCTTAGCGCAACCGACACTACGTTAAGTAAAGATCTTCCTAATCTCTATGTGGACCTTTCAACTATTGCGAAAGGATGGGGAGTCGACGTGGTTGCTGACTACATTCAATCACAAGGCATTGCCAATTACATGGTTGAAGTCGGTGGTGAGATGCGCTTAAAAGGCGTAAATCGAGAAGGCGTACCTTGGCGAATCGCTATAGAAAAACCGACAGTTGATGAACGTACCGCTCAAGAGATCATTGAACCTGGTGATCTGGCAATTGCCACTTCAGGTGATTACCGTAATTATTTTGAGCAAGATGGTGTGCGTTATTCTCACATTATCAATCCAATCACTGGCAAACCCATCCATAATAAAGTGGTATCAGTTACCGTTTTGGACGCATCTTCAATGACGGCAGATGGCCTAGCGACTGGATTAATGGTACTAGGAGAGACGAAAGGTATTGAGGTTGCAGAGCAATACAATATTCCTGTGTTCATGATTGTGAAAACAGAACAAGGTTTTGAAGAGATTGCCTCCAGCGCATTTAAGCCATTTCTAAATAAAAAGTGAGTTAAGTTATGAATACTTTTTTCATTACATTCAGTGTATTTCTGTGTGTCATTGCCGCGATGGCGGTTGGCTATGTCTTTCAAAAAAAAGTAGTCAAAGGCAGCTGTGGTGGATTAGGTGCTGTTGGCATTGAAAAAGTCTGTAATTGCCCAGAGCCTTGTGATGCACGTAAAAAACGCGAAGCTAAGGCCGCAGCAAGAGCTGAAAAGTTAGCGCATTGGGAAAAAGATCGTATCGCCTGAGCTACGATTAAAGAGCCTGTTTTGTGCAGGCTCTTTAATTTTTAAAAGCAATTCATTTCAATCCATAGAAACCAAGAATATACTGTTTATGTATACAGTCTTTTGATGGTTTTGAATTGGAAAATAAAATCAAAAAAATTATCCATATTGATATGGATTGTTTCTACGCTGCGGTAGAAATGCGTGATAACCCCGAATATAGGCATCGCCCTCTAGCCGTTGGTGGTCATGAAAAGCAGCGTGGTGTGTTAAGTACTTGCAATTATGAGGCGAGGAAATTTGGCGTTCGTTCCGCAATGCCGACTGCTCAAGCCTTAAAATTATGCCCCAATCTGCTGGTGGTTCCGGGGCGGATGTCGGTATACAAAGCTATTTCCATTCAAATCCGACAGATATTCGAACGTTATACATCCATTATTGAGCCGTTATCATTAGATGAAGCATTTCTTGATGTGAGTGATTCACCGCTATGTCAAGGAAGCGCAACATTGATAGCTCAAGCTATTCGCTATGATATTCATAACGAACTTCAACTGACCGCCTCTGCAGGTGTAGCACCTGTAAAATTTTTGGCTAAAGTGGCCTCTGATATGAATAAGCCTAACGGTCAATTTGTAATACCACCCGATAAAGTACAGCTGGTGGTCGATTCATTGCCGCTAGAGAAAATACCCGGTGTCGGTAAGGTTAGTCTGGAAAAGTTGCACCAAGCGGGTTTTTATAAGTGTGAAGATATCAAGCTAACGGACTATCGAGAGCTACTTCGTAACTTTGGCAGATTAGGCGCTTCACTATGGAAGAAAAGTCATGGAATTGATAATCGCGAAGTCGTGACAGAGAGGGAGCGCAAATCATTAGGTGTCGAAAGAACATTTAGTCAAAATATCTCAAGTTATGAAGAGTGCTGGCAGGTGATTGAACATCATCTCTATCCAGAAATAAAAGCGAGGTTAGACAGAGCGAGTGTTGATGGGTTGATTGTCAAACAAGGGATCAAAGTCAAGTTTGCCGATTTTCAACTTACGACGATTGAGCATCTTCATCCACAGTTAGAGCTCAATGATTTTCGAACCCTTTTGGAGAATATTTTGTTGCGGCAAAATGGGCGAGAAATTCGCTTACTTGGTTTACAAGTGATGTTAAAGCCAGAAATGCTCAATAAGCAGCTCAGTTTTTTTTAAATTAGTGAAACAAACTAACATTTATGTCATTAAATTGACGGTTTTTAGGTCGAAATCATTTATATTGCTAGCGAGAAATACTAACTCATCAAATATCCACACCTGATATGGTTAGTCATAAAACGATCGATGAGAGAAAACAATGAAAAAAGTAGTGTTAGTCACTTTAATGTTGTTGAGCTCCCCTTTGTGGGCAGCGCAGTGCCGAGTTGATGTGAACCATGAAGTTCACCTTGATGGTGATAAGGTTGAAATTCTCAAAACGAGCACCGACACTGTTTTGATGGATACACAGAACAATCTTTATATCCGTGGTGAAAAGATGGAGCTCGACAGTGACCAGAAAACGGCCCTTGAGCAGTATAGAGAAAGCATGAATGCTTCATTGCCTAAAGTAAAACAGATCGCGAGTGATGGCTTAGCGTTGGCGAATGATATTTTGGATGATGTTGCGAAAAGTATTGAATCTCCCAACGCCTTCGATAGCGCCAAGCAATCCATAGCAGCTTTTTTTGCCAATATTGAATCTCGTTATTACAAAAATGGTGAGCTGGTTCTCCCTGCGCAGACTTTTGAATCAATGACGCAAACTTGGGCCGATGATTTTGAAAAAGCGAAAGCTTTATTTAACAAAGAGTTTATATCCGGCGCCTTCGATGCCCTTTCACTGAAAATGAGAGAAGAGGGTGGCTTAAACATCACAAAGTTGACCGATACCATGGCGGACTTAAAAGTTAAGTTAGCCGAGCGAATTCAAGAAAACGCCGCCACAATTCAAAAAGAGAGTCGTGATTTTTGTGAGTCTCTTAATGATATGGTTGAGCAGGAACAACAACTGCACCAAAAAATACCAGTATTAAAAGATTATCAAGTCTTTACCATCTAAACTTAAAGAGCACATTCGGTGCTCTTTATTTGTGTCTATGATGTTAGGTTAATTTACTGGTATGGATGTTGTTTAATAATTTTAGCTTGAGACGGTTAACAGCATTAGTTTCAATAGCCTTCGTTGTGCTGTTTATTTTGTGTTATCTGCTATTTAAGTTTATGTGGTCTTATGATCGCGCCGTTGAAGATGCTCTTTCCTTGCAACGAGGTGAGGTTAACCGAGTTCGAACTGTTCTTAATATGCAAAAAACGGACATGGGGGCATCGTTGGCTGATTATGCCGCATGGAATGAAATGGCCGATTTTATTGCTAAGCCTAATGATGATTTTATTCGCGACAGTATTGGTACTCACATCTTTGAATCCAAGTCATTAGACGGTATTTTTATTTTTAATCCAGATGTGCAATTAGTTTGGGGCCAGCGCTACGACTATGAGACTGGCCATGAAGCCAGTTATGATGCGATTCGATATAATTTTGGTGATATTTTAGCGGACGCGATGAAAGCACCAAAAGATTTCATCAAACCGAATCTCAGTTTTATCGTGATAGACGACAAACCTTTCATCGTTGCAACCTCTCGGGTTTGTAATAGTGACGCAAAGGAATGCGACAAAGGTTATTTACTTTTTTTAAAAAGGATCAGTGGACAGTTTATCAATGAGCTTGTGATTGCAACTGGGGTGAATGTGGAAGTTATGCTGATCAAAAGTCTTAATGATCAAGCAGTTGCAGCGCCACATGAAGATAATATCTCTTACCTTGAAATGCTTGATTATCGCAATCGTCTTACTGTGTTGATTAAAGTAAGTCATACCGTTAAAGTCCCACCGTTTATTCAATGGCAGGAGCTGTCTGGGCTTGCTTCATTCTCTATCCTAATGTTTTTCTTGAACTTAGTTGTAGCGAATAAAGTAGTCAAGCCAATCAATGATGCCAATCAAGTACTGGAGCAATTTAAAGCATCGGGTGGAAAGATGCCTAGTGAGCGATCCTTCATATCGAAGGAAATGAAAGAGTTTTCTCGTACGATGAACCAAATAGTATGGGAGCTGGAAACCAGTCGGCGTGAACTAAAATGGCAATCAGAGCACGATCCACTCACACGTATTGCGAACCGCCGTCGTTTAGAAAAGGTCTTTAAAAGCTATATTGTTGATTATCAATTTAGATATATCGTATTGTTTTTAATCGATATTGACTATTTTAAATTGTTCAATGATCACTACGGCCACTTAGAGGGTGATGAAGCATTGAAATCTGTTGCGACCAGCTTAAAAAAATTGGATTTTGGCGGTGAAAAACTGGTTGCTCGATTTGGTGGAGAAGAGTTTTGTGTAGTTTTGGCGAGCGACATCGAAATTGATGGTCAAGCTTATGCTAAACGACTGATCGAATCGGTTGAATCGCTGCGCATCACCCACCAATTTTCCCCGGCGAAGAAGACGCTTTCAATCAGCGTTGGAGGGGTTGAAATTGATACCCCACAGTTGAATCACTATCTAGATTTCTTTCATGTGGCTGATAGAGCACTTTATGCAGTCAAAGCACAAGGAAGAGGTCGTTATCTCGTGCAAAAATTCACCTCTAATCTCCCGTTAACATTGCCTGTTCAATAATCTTTACGCAGTAAATTCTGTTTATTTTTGCAATGATTGTTTAATAAATAAGCAGTGTAATTGCTCTATTTGATTGTCTGTATTACCGTACTAGCTAACTAGTCTATTGATATTTGTGTGAGTGGTATGACACAGTCTGATTCTCGTGAACATTTTGGTTCACGTCTTGGTTTTATTCTTGCGGCGGCGGGTGCGGCAGTTGGCCTAGGTAATATCTGGGGCTTTCCAACCCAAGCGGCAAGCAACGGCGGCGGCGCATTCTTATTGGTTTATTTGGTGATGATCATGGTCGTTGCCTTCCCTATGTTAGTGGTTGAAATGGCGATAGGCCGTTTTGGGCAAGCAAACCCTGTTGATAGCATGCGCTCATTAACGCCTCATCCACTAGGTAAAATGGTCGGTGGCTTTGTCGGTTGGATTGGTTTGAGTGTTCCGAGTGCGGTACTGGCGTTTTACAGCATCGTCGGTGGCTGGCTAATCTGCTTTTTACTCGGTGCGATGACAGAGTTATTGGGTTTTGTGGAAATCACAGCTTGGTTGAAAGGGTTTAGTGTTGAGCGTAACTTATTCGGAACCTTAGTGTTTTATATTTTGACGATTCTAATCGTGCAAGGTGGTGTTAAAGACGGGATTGAAAAATGGTCAACGCGTTTAATGCCTGCATTGTTTGTACTGTTTGGTGTGCTGTTTGTTTACATCATGATGCAAACTGGTGCGATGGAAGGTTTACAACACTATTTGGTCCCTGATTTTTCAAAGGTGTTTGACAGACATCTTTTACTGGCGGCAATGGGACAAGGCTTTTTTTCATTAACCATTGGTGGCTGCTCGATGTTGATTTACGGCTCTTATCTGAGTAAGCAAGAAAACCTGCCGAAGATGGCACTAAATGTGACTTTAGTTGATACTGCCGTGGCTTTCATTGCTGGCCTTGTTGTGTTGCCTGCGATGTTTGTTGCGATGCATAAAGGTGTGGAAATCTATGCCGCTGACGGTTCTTTACTAAATTCAGACACGCTCGTTTTTACCGTGTTGCCATTGATGTTTGATAGCCTTGGTTGGATGGGGCAGGTGTTTGCTATCGTATTTTTCACTTTACTGACGATCGCCGCGTTAACCTCTTCTATCTCTATGCTGGAATGCCCTGTAGCCTTAGTCAGCGAGCGTTTTAATACGAAACGCGCACCAACAAGCTGGGTATTAGGCGCGTTAATTGCGCTAGTCAGTGTCGTTATTGTTTATAACTTTGGTGTGCTATTTGGCTTAGTGGCAACGGTTGCGACGCAATATTTGCAGCCGACAGCAGCGCTGATGTTCTGCCTATTTGGCGGTTGGGTATGGCGTCGTCACGCGAAGGTCAAAGAGTTAGAACAAGGTTTCCCTGAGTTCCAATTGGGTTGGTTTGGTAAAATCTGGCCTTGGTATGTGAAATTTGTCTGCCCTGTATTAGTGGCTACGGTGATTTGGGCTTCGTTCGGTTAATGAGTTACTTTCTTCATCCCACTCATGCTTAAACATAATAAAGCCCTTTGAATAAGGGCTTTATTATTGAACTTATGTGTCTCTATTGTTTAGAGTTATCGACTATTTAGACCATCGACGGTGGCATCAAGTGTCCCGTGGTTAGAGGTTCTAAATCGCTGTCTGCGACCTCTTCAATAAAATCGCCCACGACTTGCTCAACCATCTCATCGCTTTGCGAGAAGTAGGCGAGATGGAATACGGCATCTCCTTCATTAACAAGAGGCAGAGTTTGTTGGCCAATCACAATACCTCCCTTATTGGCTCTTAATTCGACTTCGACATGACCAAGCGGTGAGTTGATATAAGCAAGCACTTGTCCTTTTTCGACCTTGTCACCAAGTGTCACCACAGTGCGCAAGATGCCATCGCTTTCGGCTCTGAGCCAACTGGTTGATTTTGCGATGATCGATGTCGGTACGGCCTTGCGACTTTTGCGCATCATACCAATGGCTTGCATGGTGCGTTTCACACCGACAATACCCGCATTGATGGCAATAGGTTCAAATTTTAGCGCTTCACCTGCTTCATAAGTTAATACTGTGATGCCTGATTTCTCTGCTTCACTTCTGAGCGAGCCATTACGCAGTGGAGAGTCGATGATCACTGGGGTTGCAAATGCTTGGGCAATACGCAAGGTTTCAGGATTAGTGAGATCGGCGCGGATTTGTGGCAAATTCGTGCGATGAATAGCACCAGTATGCAGGTCAATGATGTAATCACAACGTAAAGCGACTTGGGAAAAGAAAGTATGTGCAATGCGAGAGGCGAGGGAGCCAGTTTCACTTCCAGGGAAGCAGCGATTGAGATCGCGTCGATCAGGAAGGTAGCGAGATTTATGAATAAAGCCAAAGGCATTGACGATGGGGACAACAATCAGTGTCCCTTTTAGTTTTTGCGGGTCGATGGAGTTGATCAGTTGACGGACTATTTCAACGCCGTTCAGTTCATCACCATGGATGGCGGCATTAACCATTAAGGTTGGGCCAGTGGATATTCCATTAATGATTTCGATAGGGATAGAGAGTGGCGAGTGTGTATAAAGCTTAGCCGCTTCTAGCTCCATTGCCTTGCGCGTTCCTGGGGGAACTGAATCCCCCAGGAAATGAAATGCTGTGTTTTTCCTAACCTTTGCCACGTGTTTTTGTCCCTTTCGTTGCCGCATTTTTTTCAATAAATTCGACAATCAACCCGGCGATATCTTTACCAGTAGCGGCTTCAATACCTTCAAGACCTGGCGATGAATTGACTTCCATCACTAATGGGCCACGTTCCGATCGCAAAAGATCCACACCCGCAACATTGAGACCCATAATCTTCGCCGCATCGATAGCCGTCTTACGTTCTAGAGGGGTGATTTTTACCAAAGAGGCCGTTCCGCCGCGGTGTAGGTTAGAGCGAAACTCACCATCGGCACCTTGCCGTTTCATGGCTGCGATAACTTTGTCGCCAATAACGAAACAGCGAATATCGGCGCCACCGGCCTCTTTGATGTACTCTTGCACCATGATATTGGCTTTCAGGCCCATGAACGCTTCGATCACACTTTCTGCTGCTTTGCGTGTTTCCGCTAACACTACACCGATGCCTTGAGTTCCTTCAAGTAATTTAATTACTACCGGTGCTCCTCCGACCATGTCGAGTAAGTCTTTGACATCATCGGGTTTGCTGGCGAAACCAGTAATTGGCATACCAATGCCGCGACGAGACAATAGCTGCATTGAGCGAAGTTTATCTCTGGAACGGCTAATAGCCACAGATTCATTGACAGGATAAACCCCCATCATTTCAAATTGGCGTAATACCGCAGTACCGTAAAACGTAACGGATGCACCAATACGAGGAATGACTGCATCAAAACCCGCTAACTCTTCACCTTTAAAGTGAATTTCGGGTTTTTCAGAATTGATATTCATATAGCAACGCAGCCCATCAATCACTTTGACTTGGTGGCCACGGCTTTTACACGCTTCAATCAGACGCTTGGTTGAATACAACGAAGCATTACGTGACAGAATACCAATTTTCATTATTTGCTCTCCTCGAAAGCGATTAAAAACGATTTAGTTGGATTAACTAAAATTCGACGGTGCATTGCGGTGCGACCTAATAGCATACGAAAACCCATATTTTCGCGATTGGTTAACGTTATTTCAATGGGCCAAGTTTGGCCGCCCAAACTGACGTCTGATTGAATAACGTAACGTGACTCTTCATGGCCACCGGAATCACGGACGATTCGTTCATCAATGACTTTAGCTTCGCACACTGTGACCTTGTCATTATTGCGCTGCACAGGGTGGATCCAAAAGCGAACCCAAAGAGTCTCTTCCTTGATGAAGCTCTCTACCTTAAATGCGTGTAAGCACGACGTGCGGGCTCCGGTATCGACTTTGGCATTAATTTGCTCAATACCTAACCCTGGAAGGCTGAGAGTTTCTCGCCATCCGACAATCATTTCTTCTTTCATCGCAGTTTCAATATTTTTGGAGAATGTAAGACGCCGCTAAGGAGTAGCCGCATCCCCGATACAACTTTTAAATGGTGTTATCGCTTGAAGAGAGTGTGGTGAATAACTCTAGGAACTTCAAGGGGGCGAACTCTAGCAGTCACAAAAAATGTGCGCTAATGAAATTAATTTGCCTTATCGATAAAATTAATTGATAGAAAAAGAGGTAAGGATTGATGCCGAATTCCGCTGCCAAAGCAAGATATTCATCAACTTGCTATTACACGCTGGTTGAAGAATTCGACATCAGAGTGGGTTAAACTTTCGCTGGAATATGCTCTAGTAGGGCAACCATTTGCTCCCAGAAAAGGTCGACTGTGTCGATCTTCACTTTCTCATCCGGTGAGTGAGGGAATTTAATGGTTGGGCCAAACGAAACCATATCCATTTCTGGGTAAGGTTTTTTGAAAAGACCACATTCTAGGCCAGCATGGATCACCATGATATTCGGTTTATGACCGTAAATACCTTGGTACATGTCTCTGAAAATAGCCATGATCTCTGAATCGGCATCTGGTTTCCAGCCCGGATAAGCACCAGTAAAGGCAATTTCCGCATTCGCTAGCTCAGCAACGGATTTGAGCATGCTTTCAACCTGTTGGCGACCTGAATCAATCAGAGAACGAATAAGGCATAACACAGTCACAGAGTTTTCTTGCGTGGTAATCACACCGACATTCAATGAGGTTTCAACTACGCCTTCAATTTCATCGCTCATCCGGATCACACCGTTTGGACACGCGTTTAATGCGGCAATAAAACGTTGTTGATCAACAAGAGCGAAGACATTTTCTGCATTTTCTTGCGGGTTGTTGAAAGTGACAATTCCTGTTTCGACGCGTCCAAGCTCTTCTTTCACTAGCTGGGTATAGGTGCTAAATAGCTCATCCAGTTTTACCCCATTTTCGGCAGGAATGGCCACGGTGACAAACGCTTCTCGAGGAATGGCGTTACGTAGGCTACCACCGCGAAACTCGATCAAACGTAAATCAAGTTCTTGTGCGTGACTAGCAAGAAAGCGAGCCAGCAGCTTGTTAGCATTCCCACGGCCAGTATGGACGTCACACCCAGAGTGACCTCCTTTTAACCCTTTCAAAATCAATTGATGTGTTACGTAACCAGCAGGCATGGCTTGTCGTTGGATATTAAAAGTCATTGCGCCATCAATACCACCAGCACAGCCCATATATACTTCGCCCTCTTGTTCTGAATCAGTATTGAGCAGGATCTCTCCTTCTAACCAACCCGCTTCAAGGCCGAAAGCACCAGTCATACCCGCTTCTTCATCAATCGTCAGTAACACTTCAATAGGACCGTGCTTGAGCTCTTTTGACGCGAGAACAGCCAAACATGCTGCCATACCCATGCCGTTATCGGCACCTAAAGTGGTTCCTTTGGCCGTTACCCATTCGCCATCGATATACGGTTGGATAGGGTCCTTAGCAAAGTCGTGCTGCGTGTCTTCGTTTTTTTGCGGCACCATATCAATATGAGCTTGTAGAACCACACCTTTCTTATGTTCCATGCCAGCTGTCGCTGGTTTTTTTATGAAAACGTTGCCGGTTGGATCTCGGCGTACCGCTAAACCCTGCTCTGTCGCCCACTGGATGATGTGTTGGGCTAAGGCTTCTTCATGCTTAGATGGGTGAGGAATGGAACAGATTTTATCGAAAAATTGCCATACGGGTGCCGATGACAATTTACTGATTTCAGAATAGAACTCAGACACGGAATACTCCTTTTATTCGAGCTTGCCAGATCATGAACAGGCGAAATGTTTCTTTTGTAGCGATATCGACTAGATCTGAGCATGACTTGTAGTGGTGGACAGCATACCACTCTCGACAATCAGCGAGTAGCCTCACCGCTTGAGAATTGTTTTATTGGTGTCACATTAAATCGACTGTAGCGTATAGAAGAGATGACACAATCGGCGATGAGATTCTTCCTCTTACCGCCTAATAATCATTTTTTGCTGATATTTGTGTAATTTAATTACCTAAATCTGTTGATGTAGATCATTAAAATAAAATTATGTGATTTTTATCACGCTAAATATTGTAATTTAATTTCTTGGTGGTATATTTGTAACCAACTTCGAAAGCGAAGAAAAAATGCTCAAAGGATGAGTCCGTTTATCGCCTCCATGGAACCGAGAAATCAAATTTATGTTCAATTGATTTTATAAGGTGATAGTTATGAAAGGTTTACCATCTGCAATGTTCTGGACAAACAAGTCTGTTTACACTGGCAACTTTGCTTACCCAACAAGCTTTGGTTATTAAGACTTTAAGCATGTTATTTGAACTGTATGTTCACCCCCTAGATATTGGAATTTTTTTGTAGTCAGTTTGGCTAAAATGATTCGCCGCCACCTCAGATGAGGTGGCGTTTTTTTATCTCAATGTTCAGCACTTCCTTTACGGCTCAATGGCAATACGATATGGAAATCCGCTTTTTCTTTTTGAAGAAATGAAGCGCGACTAAGTTCATAAGCCATTAATAAAAGCATATTACAGTCTTAATTCTATCTGGAATTTGTGATCTGATCTCTCTATAATCCACAGCCAATCGATTACGCAACCGTTTACTTTTTACCCTTATAGGACTCGATCATGCTCGAAAGGCTATTTAAACTTAGTGAATATGGCACAAACGTGCGCACTGAGGTTATCGCAGGAATAACGACATTTCTCACGATGGCATACATTATCTTTGTTAACCCTGCGATCTTAGCGGATGCCGGCATGGACCGTGGTGCAGTATTTGTTGCTACGTGTCTTGCGGCGGCTATTGGCTGTTTCATCATGGGCTTTGTTGCCAACTACCCAATCGCACAGGCTCCGGGTATGGGGTTAAACGCATTTTTTACTTACGCCGTTGTGCTCGGCATGGGATATACATGGCAAGTTGCGCTGGCGGCGGTATTCGTTTCTGGTGTGCTGTTCATTTTTCTTAGTATCTTTAAAATCCGTGAGTGGATCATCGGTTCGATTCCGATGTCATTACGAACGGGGATCTCGGCCGGTATTGGACTTTTTCTTGCCTTTATTGCCCTGAAAAATGCAGGCATTGTGGTTGATAACCCTGCAACTTTGGTTTCTGTCGGCGCAATTACTTCTCTTCCTGCTGTACTCGGTGCGATAGGTTTCTTCCTGACGATTGCTTTGGTTCATCGTGGTTTAAAGGGTGCTGTAATGATCGCGATTCTTGCGGTTACTGGCCTTGGTTTAGTGTTTGGTGACGTTCAGTGGCATGGCATTATGTCGGCACCACCAAGTATTGCGCCAACTTTTTTGCAGCTTGATTTCTCCGCCGTTTTTGAAGTGGGTATGATCTCAGTGGTGTTTGCGTTTCTGTTTGTCGATCTATTTGACACGGCTGGCACCTTAGTTGGTGTGGCGCAAAAGGCAGATTTGATTGGCAAAGATGGTAAAATCCCACGTCTAAATAAAGCATTGCTTGCCGATTCTACTGCTACGTCAGTCGGTGCCCTGCTAGGTACATCAAACACAACCTCTTATATTGAAAGTGTGGCGGGTGTTGCTGCTGGCGGGCGCACAGGGCTGACTGCAGTCGTTGTTGGCATTTTGTTCTTACTTGCATTATTCTTCTCGCCATTAGCTGGAATGATCCCTGCGTACGCTACGTCTGGTGCATTATTTTACGTGGCAATTTTGATGCTTTCTGGTTTGGTCAGTATTGATTGGCGCGATTTAACAGAAGCGGCTCCTGTCGTCGTTACCTGTTTATTAATGCCGCTGACATTCTCTATCGCAGAAGGTATTTCTCTTGGTTTCATTGCTTATGCGGCTATCAAACTATTTAGTGGCAAAGGGCGCAGTGTATCGATGAGTGTGTGGGTGATGTCAGCCATCTTCATCTTTAAGTATATCGCCTCTGCAATGTAATGAACGACACAGATTATTTAAATAATTAGGTTTACAACAATGAGCAATAAATTCGTTATCACTTGGGACAACATGCAGACTTACTGTCGTCAATTGGCAGAAAAACAGATGCCTGCAGAGCAATGGAAAGGTATTTGGGCGGTGAGCCGTGGTGGTCTGGTTCCTGGTGCCATATTGGCGCGTGAATTAGGTATTCGCCATGTCGATACGATTTGCATTTCAAGTTACGATCATGATCATCAGCGTGACATGACAGTGATCAAAGCACCTGAAGGTGACGGCGAAGGTTTCTTAATTGTTGAAGATTTGGTCGATAGTGGTGATACCGCACGTAAGCTACGTGAAATGTATCCTAAAGCGAAATTGATTGCGGTGTGTGCGAAGCCTTCTGGCGTAAGCTTGTTAGATGATTACGTTGTGGATATTGCTCAAGATACGTGGATTGAGCAGCCATGGGATATGACGATTCAATACGCAGAACCGATTAACCGTAAACAAAAGTAATGTTTTTCTTTGCGTTTATTTGAAAATGGCCCTTTATCGGGCCATTTTTTTTATTACTATTAGAGCACCGCTCTCAATTGAATCGACTTATGTCTGAATCTAACAGCCAAAACCTTTCTGAAACCTTGTTCCAGAAATACAAGCAAGCCCAAGAAACCTCGGCATTGACCCGTTATATGCCAAGCAGCCAAGAAATTTTGGACCTAAAAAAACAGCAAGAAGGGTACGTTTGGTATCGAAATCTCAGGCGTTTACAGTGGATATGGCAAGGTGTTGATCCAGTAGAGCAAGAAGAAGTTCTCGCCCGCATTGCCTCTTCGAAACATTCGCGAACCGAAGCGGATTGGTTAGATACGGTTATGGGCTATCACAGTGGTAACTGGGCATACGAGTGGACTAAGCTGGGTATGCGTCACCAAAAGCGCGCTAATGACAAGCAAGACGAAGAGGCGGCCAATGAACTTTTTTCCGCGTCGCTCTGCTTTAGCATTGCTGGTTATCCGCATCTAAAAAATGATAATTTATCCTTACAGGCGCAGATACTGTCAAACAGCGCTTATAACGAAGCGGCCAAATTGACTCGTTATGTGATTAAGCAGATTGAAGTACCCTATAAGAACAAAAAAATAGTCGCTAATTTGCATTTGCCCAATACCGATAGGCCTCATCCGGTCGTTTTGGTTAGCGCCGGTTTAGACAGTTTGCAGACGGATATGTGGCGTTTGTTTAGAGATTATCTCGCGCCTAGAGATATTGCGGTTTTAACCATTGATATGCCCTCTATCGGTCATAGCTCCCATTGGCCTTTAACTGAAGATTCTTCATGTCTGCATCAAGCCGTACTCAATGAACTGGAAAGCTTGCCTTGGGTTGATCATCGAAAAGTGGGGCTTGTTGGATTTCGATTTGGTGGTAACTCCATGATCAGGCTCTCTTTTCTAGAGCAAGATAAAATCAAGGCTTGTGTTTCATTAGGCGCACCTATCCACGATATTTTAGCTTCGCCAGAAAAATTGAAAAAAATGCCCAAAATGTATATTGATGTGCTGGCGTCTCGTTTAGGTAAAGACGTGGTGGATATTAATAGCCTTGCTGGGTTGATGCGAGCGTGGTCACTGAAAGTGCAAGGTTTTTTAACCAGTAGGCGAACTAAAGTTCCGATTTTGGCTTTAGGATTAGAAGGTGATCCCATTTCACCCTATTCAGATAATCAATTAGTTGCAATTTTTAGTGAATATGGCAAAGCGAAACAGATAAAAAGCAAAACAATTACACAAGGATATGAGCAATCCCTCGATTTAGCGATAAAGTGGTTAGAAGATGAGCTATTTAGGTGACTTTTCTACTAAATTAGTTAAGCATGATATTGGTATGCGGTAACAAGCATATGATTAATAAAAATAATGATCGTTCTTAACATTGAAATGGAGAGTCAATATGTCAGAACTGACCCACACCCCGACTCATTATCGCTTATTGTCTGCTTTAAAAGCTATTGGACCTTATTTACGAGAAGGCCAATGTCGTGAGGATCACTACTTATTTGATTGCCTTGCGTCTTGCGTTAATGACAAAAAATCCCCAGAGAAACGAGAGTTTTGGGGCTGGTGGCTGGAACTTACTAAGAAAGAATCAGGGTTTGAGGCTAAGTATCATACAGGACGTTACAACTTAGCTGGAGCGTGGGATGCCGACGCGATTCCTAAATCCGTATTTTCTGAAGTCAAACGTACCCAAGAAGAGTTTCATGCCAAACTGGTAGCGAGTCTCTATGAGCGCTTTGAATTGAGTGTTGAGATTGCACAAGATTCCGCTGAATTCGTCTGATTTTCGTTATCCCCTTACCCTCGTGATGAAAAAGGTGCTTTTTAGCACCTTTTCTACTTGTGAATTATTGCTTTGATTGCTAAAACATCAGCTCTTATGTGTTTTCCATTTCAGAAGAAATCATGACAACGAATCAACAAAGCGGAAAAGCGGTGCAACTTCAAACAATCGTTGTGAAGCTAGGAACCAGTGTATTAACCGGTGGTACTTTGGCGTTAGATAGAGCTCATATGGTTGAGCTTGTCCGTCAATGTGCTGAACTGAAAAAGCAAGGCCACTCAGTGGTGATTGTATCGTCGGGCGCAATTGCCGCTGGTCGAGAACACTTAGGTTACCCCGCACTCCCCAACGCAATGGCTAGCAAACAGTTGCTTGCTGCGGTTGGGCAGAGTCAACTGATTCAAGCATGGGAATCTCTTTTTGCTATTTACGGGATTAAAATCGGCCAAATGCTGCTGACTCGGGCCGATCTGGAAGACCGTGAGCGATTTTTGAATGCGCGAGATACCATTAATGCCTTGGTCGAGCACGATATTATTCCCGTCGTCAACGAAAACGATGCAGTGGCAACCAGTGAAATCAAAGTAGGCGACAACGACAATTTGTCAGCTTTAGTTGGTATCTTATGCGGTGCCGATAAACTGCTGCTGCTCACTGACCAAAAAGGGCTCTTCACCGCTGACCCGCGTAAAGATCCTAACGCTGAACTGATTAAAGAAGTCAAAACCATTGATGATACCTTGCGTAAAATCGCTGGGGGTAGTGGTACCACGCTTGGCACCGGAGGTATGGCAACTAAGCTTCAGGCCGCTGATATTGCTCGTCGTGCAGGGATTGAAGTCATTATCGCCGCAGGGCGTGCCAGCAACGTTATTTTTGACTCTTTAAGTGATGCGCCACAAGGCACCCGTTTCTTGCCATGTACCGAAGCGTTAGAAAACCGCAAACGCTGGATTTTAGCGGGTCCTGCCGCTTCTGGTGACATTGTCATTGATGGCGGAGCCGTCAACGCTGTAGTCGCGAATGGCAGTAGCTTATTAGCGAAAGGGGTAGTGAATGTCAGTGGTACTTTTGCACGTGGTGAAGTGGCGCGAGTAACCGATAAACAAGGCGTATTAATTGCCCGTGGCATCGCCGCTTATTCCAGTCAAGATTTAGCCAAAATCGCGGGCAAACACAGCAAAGATATCGGAGGCATTTTAGGTTACGATTATGGCTCAGAAGTCATTCATCGCGATGATCTTGTTGTGATCCAAGAATAGTAAGGAAAAGAAAGTGGATTTAACCATAATGGGTAAAGCCGCCAAACAGGCCGCTTTCCAGCTCGCTACCGTTTCAACGACACAAAAAAACAATGCATTAGCGATCATTGCCGATGAACTGGAGGCGCAGAGCGCCGCGATTTTAAAAGCGAATGCTCAAGATATCGAACTGGCCCGCCAAGCCGGGTTGAACGATGCGATGCTTGATCGCCTATTGCTCAATGAATCGCGCCTGCAAGCCATTGCTAATGACGTGCGTAATGTGATTAATCTCAATGACCCTGTCGGTAGTGAAATCGATAGCCGAGTGCTTGAAAACGGATTGTCATTGTCTCGCCGCCGAGTACCGTTAGGTGTGGTGGGCGTTATTTATGAAGCGCGTCCTAATGTGACCATTGATATTGCGGCATTGTGTTTAAAAACGGGTAACGCCAGTATTTTACGGGGAGGGAAAGAGACCTTTTTCTCCAATATGGCGCTAGTCAACGTTATTCAATCGGCGCTAGAAAAAGCACAACTACCAGCGGCTGCGGTGCAGTATATTGAGAAACCGGATCGCGAACTGGTTTCACAGCTGCTCAAGCTGGATGAATATGTTGATATGATCATTCCGCGCGGCGGCGCTAGCCTACATAAAATGTGCAAAGAAAACAGCACGATTCCGGTGATTATTGGTGGTTTTGGCATTAGCCATATTTTTGTTGACCAATCGGCGGATCTGGACAAATCAGTCGAGGTAATTGAAAACGCCAAAATTCAGCGCCCTTCTGCGTGCAACGCACTGGATACTTTGCTGGTTCATCAAGCGATTGCGAGTGAATTTTTGGCAAAACTGGTGCTACGACTTAATGATCAAGTGACCTTCGTTGTTGAGCCAAAAGCCCAAGCCTGCATGAGCCATGCGAAACAGTTGAGAGAGGCCGTTGAAGGCGATTTTGACACCGAATGGCTAAGTTACACTTTGGGCGTCAAAGTGGTCGATGACGTGCAGCAAGCGATTCAACATATGCGTGAACACAATGCAAGCCATTCGGATGCGATCATGACAAATGACCTATTTAATGCAGAGCTGTTTATTAATTCCGCGGGCTCTGCTGCAGTGTATGTCAATGCTTCGACGCGTTTTACCGATGGAGCTCAATTTGGTTTAGGCGCTGAAGTGGCCGTTTCGACCCAAAAATTGCACGCTCGCGGGCCGATGGGCTTAGAAGAGTTGACCAGTTACAAGTGGGTTGGCAAAGCCAATTACTTATCACGCCGTTAAGTTCTTTTCGTTATGGATAACGCAAAGTGTGGTTGTTAACAAAATAGAGATTGAAAAGGGGCTGATGCCCCTTTTGCGTTCAACTTGCGTACTAATTCCGGTACACTGATGCTCATTGCTATGGAGGTGATATGCATTGTCCTTTTTGTTCAGAGAACGACACCAAAGTGATTGATTCTCGTCTTGTCGCAGATGGCCATCAAGTGCGCCGTCGCCGTCAATGTTTGGCATGTAATGAACGTTTTACCACGTTTGAATCGGCCGAGCTCTTGATGCCAAGAGTCATCAAATCAAATGGAAATCGTGAACCGTTTAACGAAGATAAAATGGTCGGTGGTATACAGCGAGCATTAGAAAAACGCCCCGTCAGCGCCGATGCGATTGAGCTTGCAATCAGTATGATTAAATCTCAGTTGCGAGCCACTGGTGAGCGAGAAGTTCCAAGTAAAATGATTGGTAACTTGGTGATGGAGCAGCTCAAAGTACTCGATAAAGTCGCTTACATCCGCTTTGCCTCCGTGTATCGTAGTTTTGAAGATATTCGTGAGTTTGGTGAAGAAATCGCGAAGCTGGAAGATTAATCGCTTATGTTTACTCCTTTTGATTATCAAATGATGTCGCGAGCCATTGAGCTTGCTAAAGGTGGCGTTTTTACCACTCAACCTAACCCCAATGTCGGCTGCGTGATCACTCAAGGAGAGCAGATTGTTGGTGAAGGTTTTCATGTTCGTGCTGGTGAGCCGCATGCCGAAGTACACGCCTTGCGCATGGCAAACGAGCAAGCGCAAGGCGCTACCGCTTATGTCACTTTAGAGCCTTGCTCGCATCATGGCCGTACACCGCCTTGCGCTGAAGGCTTGATTAACGCCAAAGTGGCGAAAGTAATTTGCGCAATGCAAGATCCGAATCCTCAAGTCGCTGGGCGTGGTATTCAAATGCTGCGTGACGCTGGGATTGAAGTCGAAGTCGGTTTGTTAGAAGCGGATGCCATCGCGCTCAATCCGGGTTTTATTAAACGCATGACAAGTGGGATGCCCTTTGTCCAATTGAAAATGGCCGCAAGTCTTGATGGACAAACAGCACTCAATAATGGTCAGAGTCAATGGATCACTTCAGCGGCCGCGCGGCGAGATGTGCAAAAATTTCGCGCCAAAGCGGGTGGGATTTTATCGACCAGCAAAACAGTGATTGAAGATGATGCTTCATTGACTGTGCGTTGGGATGAACTGCCTCCATCAGTGCAAGTGAACTACCCACAACATCAGTTACGCCAACCAGTGCGAGTCATTCTTGACAGGCAAAACCAACTCCATGATGGTCTAAAGCTGTATCAACATTCCGGTGAAGTATTGGTGCTTGGCACTGAACATACGTCATTGCTCAATAGCAACCAGACACAATTTGAGTTAGCGGATACCTTAGCTTATTTAGCTGAGCAGTCACAAATGAATCATCTCTGGGTAGAAGCTGGTGCCACACTGGCTCGTTCACTGATCCAAGCCCAATTGGTCGATGAGATCATTTTGTACTTAGCGCCTAAAATCATGGGTAGTGATGGTCGGGGGCTATTTGGTGCTTTGGGGCTATCTTCCATGGCGGATACGCTAGAGTTAATCATCAAAGATGTACGACAAGTTGGGCCGGATATTCGGATCATTGCCGTACCTAAAATAAAAGATAAATAGCATGTTTACAGGAATTATCGAGGCGGTAGGTACACTTGCCGCGATTACACCCAAAGGTGAAGACATCAGTGTGACCGTGAAAGTCGGTCATCTTGATATGAGCGATGTCAAACTTGGTGACAGTATTGCCACAAATGGTGTCTGTTTGACCGTGGTAGATTATAACAGCACTCAATATACAGCGGATCTCTCACTAGAAACGCTCAACAAAACCGGGTTTGCTCACTATCAAGTTGGTGACAAGGTCAACCTAGAAAAAGCCATGTTGCCCACCACTCGTTTTGGTGGACACATTGTTTCTGGGCACGTTGACGGTGTTGGTGAAATCATTGAACGTAATCCCGTTGGTCGTTCGATAGAGTTTTGGGTAGCGATCCCACCGGCATTGAATAAATACGTGGCTGAAAAAGGCTCAATTACAGTAGATGGTATCAGCCTCACTGTGAATGATTTAAGAAAGAATGCCTTTAAGCTGACCATAGTGCCTCACACTTCTGCCGAAACGACCATTGATGCATTTCATGTTGGGCGTAAAGTGAATTTGGAAGTGGATGTGCTCGCGCGTTATATGGAGCGTTTGCTGCAAAACCAGCAAGATGAAGAGACACCAGAGTCGAAAATTAGCTTAGCATTTTTACAACAAAATGGTTTTGCGTAAACCGCGTATTGTCCCATGCCTCCACGGTCGTGGATAAATCTAAGTCAGGGACTGTGCGGAAAATAGTTCAGCGATAGGAAAATAGAGTATGCCAATAAGTACCCCGCAAGAGATCATTGAAGATATTCGCCTTGGGAAAATGGTCATCTTAATGGATGACGAAGATCGTGAGAACGAAGGTGACTTGATCATGGCCGCCGAGCACGTTACTCCTGAAGCGATTAATTTTATGGCTAAATTTGGTCGTGGCCTGATCTGCTTAACTATGACTAAAGCTCGTTGTCAGCGTTTAGGCTTGGCTCCTATGGTGCAGGATAATAATGCTCAATACACCACCAATTTTACCGTCTCGATTGAAGCGGCCGAAGGCGTAACCACCGGCATTTCAGCGGCCGATCGCGCCGTGACGGTACAAGCTGCGGTGGCGAAAGAGGCGAAAGCTTCAGACTTAGTGCAACCTGGGCACATTTTCCCACTGGCTGCGCAAGAGGGGGGCGTTTTAACTCGCGCTGGACACACGGAAGCCGGTTGTGATTTAGCGCGCCTTGCGGGATTAGAGCCCGCGTCTGTGATCGTCGAAATTTTAAATGATGATGGCACCATGGCGCGTCGCCCTGATCTTGAAGTGTTTGCCGAGCAACATGGTTTAAAACTCGGTACGATTGCTGATCTGATTGAATATCGTAATAACACAGAAACGACCATTGAGCGTGTTGCACAGTGCAAGTTGCCGACAGAATACGGTGAATTTGAACTGATCACTTACCGCGACGTGATTGATAATCAGATCCATTACGCATTGCAAAAAGGCACATTGGATGGTCAAGCGCCATTGGTGCGAGTTCATCTGCACGATACCTTTACCGATTTACTGCGTAGCGATCGCAATGCTGAACGCAGTTGGACTTTAGATAAAGCGATGCAGCGTATCGGCCAAGAGGGCGGCGTATTGGTCATTTTAGGTAATGAAGAGTCGAGCGACTTATTGATCCATCGCGTTAAAATGTTTGAGCAACAAGACAAAGGCCAAGCGCCTACTTTAGCGAAAAAACAAGGTACTTCACGCCGTGTGGGGATTGGTTCACAAATTCTGGCGGATTTAGGTGTTCGTGACATGCGTTTACTCTCTTCAGCCAATAAAAAGTATCACGCTTTAGGCGGTTTCGGCTTGAATGTGACTGAGTATGTTTGCCAATAACGTCATCTCGTTTTAGCGCTTAGAACCTAACGTCACATTTAAAAATACACCGTAATAAAACCAATAAAGGAAGCCCAACGCTTCCTTTATTATTTCGCTGATTAGCCGCTTGGTTTGCCGTCTAAGCCGAATTTCCATTAGATATTGCTCACAAAATTGTGCTAGAATCCGGCGATTCTCACTTGTGTATATAGTTAAAGGAAGGCTTATGAAAGTGATCGAGGGTGGTTTCCCCGCACCAAATGCAAAAATTGCTATCGTTATTTCTCGTTTCAACAGTTTTATTAACGAAAGCCTGCTTTCTGGTGCAATCGATACTTTAAAGCGTCACGGACAAGTTAGCGATGACAATATTACTGTTGTTCGCTGCCCTGGTGCTGTCGAATTACCTCTTACTGCTCAACGCGTAGCAAAAACGGGTAAATACGACGCTATCGTGTCTCTTGGCACTGTGATTCGTGGCGGTACGCCACACTTTGATTATGTGTGCAGTGAATGCAATAAAGGTTTGGCGCAAGTGTCTCTGGAATACAGCCTTCCAGTGGCATTTGGTGTTCTAACTGTTGATACCATCGATCAAGCCATTGAACGCGCGGGAACCAAGGCTGGTAACAAAGGTGCAGAAGCTGCACTAAGCGCGCTTGAGATGATTAACGTTCTTTCAGAAATCGATTCCTAATGGGGGCCAGTGTGAAACCAGCCGCACGTCGTAATGCACGTCAATTTGCGCTACAAGCAATTTATTCTTGGCAAATTACAAAAGAAAATGTTGCCACTATCGAAGAGCAATTCCTCTCGGGTGGTAAGTATGATGAAGAAGAGCATCATGCTGCTGAGCCAGCGTTAGCGGCTCCAGAAACCGACGTTGCATATTTCCGTGATCTACTCACGGGTGTAGTGCTAAGCCACACAGAGCTAGATAGCAAATTGCGTCCTTTCGTGTCTCGTCCAATGCAAGACTTAGACATGATGGAATTGGCGTTACTTCGTTTAGCCATGTACGAAATGACTCGTCGTGATGATGTGCCATATAAAGTGGTCATCAATGAGGCGATTGAGTTAGCAAAGGTATTTGCTGCTGAAGATAGCCATAAATTTGTGAATGGCGTGCTTGATAAAGCCGCCCCACATGTACGCAAAAAATAATAAGTCGTTTTAAAATAAAAGGTCAGCATTCGCTGACCTTTTTTATGACGGATCTTTCTCCGCGAAAGCCCTAAGCGATGAGAAATGATGTACATAATAAAAACTCAGGGCAGGGAATTTTTTATGTTCGGTGAATTCAATTTAATCGATACCTATTTCTCTAACCGTCAGTCACAACGTAAAGATGTCTCTCTTGCTCTAGGAGATGATTGTGCATTGGTCAAAGCACCAGAAAATGTTCGGATCGCCATCAGTACCGACACTTTAGTCGCAGGCACTCATTTTTTAACCGATGCGAATCCGGCTTGGGTGGCTCATAAAGCATTGTCATCTAACATCAGTGATTTGGCTGCGATGGGGGCAACGCCTGCTTGGGTATCGCTCGCACTCACTCTACCTAGTGTCGATGAAGCATGGCTAAAACCCTTTTGTGATGCTTTTTTCGAACTTGCGAATTACTACAATATTCAGCTAATTGGTGGGGATACAACCAAAGGACCACTGAGCATTACCTTGACAGTACAAGGTTTTGTGCCACAAGAATTGGCGCTGCTGCGCAGTGGAGCCAAAGTGGGAGATTGGGTTTACGTCACTGGTGAACTCGGTGATAGCCAAGCTGGGCTCGATGTGGTTCTTGACCCAAGCTTACGCCATAAACCTTTTGCCCAAGAGCTTGAAAAGCGTCACTATCTCTCAACGCCAAGAATTCTTGCTGGCCAAGCATTGCTTCATTTGGCTTCTTCTGCAATTGATATTTCCGATGGTTTAGTGTCTGATCTCAAACATATTTTGCATCGTTCAAATGTTGGGGTGAGTTTAGATGTCGGTGCGTTGCCTATTTCGCAAGAGCTGTTGCAGTTTGTGGGCGAGAGACAAATAGCCCAGCAATATGCACTAACCAGCGGTGAAGAGTATGAGTTGTGTTTCACTGTTCCAGAGCATAACCGAGGTTCCATCGAAAGTGCGCTTGCTCATTGTGGTTGTAAGGTGAGTTGCATTGGCCAAATTCGCCCGCAGGGTATTTTTGAGCTCCAGCATCAAGGAAAAAAACTCAATTGGCAGTTAAGCGGCTATGATCATTTTAAGGTGAACGGATGACAAACCCTATCGCATTAATCTCATTAAAGAACCCTTGGCATCTTTTGGCCACGGGTTTTGGCAGTGGCCTATCGCCTATCGTGCCCGGCACAATGGGAACGCTTGCCTCAGTGCCTTTTTATTTGCTGTTAGTACAGCTACCTCTCACTGTATATTGTGCTGTGGTTGTGCTGGCTTGCTTAGTGGGCGTGAAAATTTGCCAAGTGACTTCTGACGACATGAAAGTGCATGACCACGGTTCGATTGTGTGGGATGAATTTGCCGGTTTTTGGATAACAATGCTAGTCGTGCCACTGTTTGAATTGCCCAGTTTAGATTGGAAATGGCTGGTGGCTGGATTCGTGCTGTTTCGCTTTTTCGATATGCTCAAACCGTGGCCGATCAGTTGGTTAGATAAACGAGTGCATGGTGGTTTGGGGATTATGCTCGATGATATCGTGGCAGGTGTTGTATCCGCGATTGCGCTGTATTGGGTCGGCTTTTGGGCGGGTTGGTTATAACATTGTCAGCGTTCAATATTGATTGACGGCTTATACTTAGTAATAAAAAAGGTTCCTTTGGGAACCTTTTTTGTCAGTGAAGAGTTATCTGAAACAGGGTTATTCGATGTTCTGGGTATCTAAAGTTACTTTACCGTCTTGAGACTATTTTAGCTTCTCTAAGTCAGCTTCAATTTCAGCGATTTTGCTCGTGACCACTTTTTCCAAATGGCGCAAGTCAGTCAATATTTTTTGCTTCAGATCGAGATCACTCATAGGAACCGGCTTAGTGATTTTATTTAGTTCATCAATTACCAAGGTTAAATTACGGTTAATCTCCGTCACCTCTTTGTATTGATGGCTGCCGCTATCGACCAATACATTTTTTACTTGTCGAGGGTATTTAAATTTCACGCTTTTAGCGAACAGCTCGCCTTTCTGCTTATGAAAGTAAATCTTCAACACATCTTTATGGGCTTCTTGACGAAGTGAATAGCGCTCAATCTGTTTAGGATCTTGAATGCCTAAACCGGTGAGGTAGGGATACATAGGCAACCTCTATTGTATTTTGTGACACATCAATGAACCATTTCAATGTAGCAGTCCATGCTCGCCCGAGATAGTTCATCGTGATATCAATGGTTCAAGTTGTGGACCAGATCGCTTTCCTTTTCCGTTTAATTTGGCGCGAGTTCAGAAACATTTTTAATCAGCATTTCACGTAACGTGCACTCTTCTTCTTCACTCAATTTTCCGCCTTGTGAACCGGTGAGAATAAACAAGTCTTCTGCTCGTTCGCCAATGGTGGTGATTTTTGCACCATGCAGGTTAATGTTTAAGTCAGCAAATGTGGCTCCGACCGTTGCTAGCAGTCCCGGAGTATCAAGTGCGACTAATTCCATTAAGGTTC
The DNA here is from genome assembly GCF_963888445.1 of Vibrio sp. B1-2. NCBI lineage: Bacteria > Pseudomonadati > Pseudomonadota > Gammaproteobacteria > Vibrionales > Vibrionaceae > Vibrio > Vibrio sp. B1-2. Next base: position 37,253 of record NZ_CAWPJH010000010.1, on the reverse strand, counting down.
GTTTATTGCTTTTGGTGGGTAAAAAATCGACTTTAGTTTTGACTTTAAAATGTTGCAAGTTACGTGGCGTGCGGCGCAATTTCAGTTTGTTCTGCCAACCCGTTTCTAGCCCACTGAGTAGGTGTTTGATCAACGATGGGTGACACTCTTCGTCAATTGCATGGCCGTTTTGATCCAGTACCATGAAGGTATCAAGGACGTAGCCATCTTTACTCGACATGATCTGCGCATCATGAACATTGAGATTTCGACGGTCCAGTTCAGCAACCACAGTCGCAAAGAGGGCGGGTTGATCTTTAGTGTAAACAAACAATTCAGTGCCGCCACGAGTGGCTTTTTTGCTCATTAGGATCAGCGGTTGGCTTGGGTCGCTATGTTTGAGTAGGTGCTCACAATGCCAAGCGATCTGCTTGTGAGTGTGACGCAAAAAGTAATCCGCTTTAAAGCGTTGCCAAAGCACTTCAATTTCGCGTGCGCTGTAGCCTTCTTTACGAAGCAATGCGGATGCCATTTGTTGGTTGTGGCGAATGCGATCGCGCACATCTACCGGGTTTTCAAGCCCACGCCTAAGTGCCCGCTGTGTTGAGTGATATAGCTCTGCCAGCAAGGTGCGTTTCCAACTGTTCCAAAGCTCAGGGTTAGTAGCGCAGATGTCCGCGACAGTCAGGCAAACAAGATGTTCGAGATACTCTTCATCGCGCACTTTTTTGGCAAATTCGGTAATGACATCTGGGTCGTAAATGTCGCGTCTTTGCGCCGTTACCGACATCAAGAGGTGGTTTTGTACCAGCCAAGAGACTAATTTTGCTTCAGGCTTTGATAAACCGTGTTCAATACAAAAATCATAGGCTTCTACCGCACCGATTTCAGAGTGATCGCCGCCACGCCCTTTGGCAATGTCGTGAAAAATAGCGGCCAGAATCAGCATCTCCTTTTTCTGGAGACGTGGGTAAACTTCGCAACAGATGGGGTGCTTATCGTGATTTTGTGCGTAGCTAAAGGTATTGATGTGTTTGAGAAGACGAATGCTGTGTTCATCGACCGTATAAACATGGAATAGGTCGAACTGCATTTGTCCAACAATTTGGCTCCATTGGGGAAGATAAGCGGCGAGCACGCCTAATTTATGCATCAGGCTGAACGCACGATGTAGTGCGTTAGGGTGACGTACCAATGCCATGAATTTCTCACGCGCTTCGGGAATGGTGTGCAGGAATTTATTGAGCCGCCTTCTGGCTGTACGCAACTGGCGCATGGTTGTGGGTGCGACGCTTTCGATGCTGGAATCATTGGCGATATGAATAAACATATCCAAAATTGTTTCTGGACGAGCTTGGAAAAGCGCTGGTTTACGAGCTTCTATTAAGTTGCCACGACGTTGAAAATCATCATCTAAAATTTCTGCCACAGCTTCTTCGCCGTTATTGAGTATGGCTTGATCAAACAGACGCAGGAGCATTTTGTTGAGTTCCGCAACACGACGTAGCGTACGGTAGAACTCTTTCATCATCATCTCGACTGCGCGATTCCCTTCACCCGTAAAGCCCAGATGTTCTGCCACTTGAGCTTGATGAGCAAAAATAAGCCGATTGTCATAGCGTTTTAATTCAATGTGCAGCGCAAAGCGCACGCGCCATAAAAAGTCTTGGCACTCTACTAGCTCACGATATTCAGCATCAGTTAAAAAACCAAAACGACTCATTTCAAGCAGTGATGTTGCACCAAAGTGGCGTCTAGCCACCCAGCTTAAAGTATGAATGTCCCTTAAGCCTCCAGGAGTCGATTTGATATCGGGTTCAAGGTTATAAGTGGTGTCATGGTAACGAGCGTGTCGGTCGCGCTGCTCTTGAATTTTGGCGCGGTAAAAGGTTTCGCTTGGCCAAAACGATTCGGAATGAATCAACATCTTGAGTTTATAAAATGTCTCTTCGCTACCACATAATAGCCGAGCTTCTTGTAAGTTTGTCGCGACGGTTAAATCTTCACGGCCAATTTCAGCGCACTGCTGCACGGTACGCACGGCATGGCCCACTTCTAAACGCAAATCCCACAACAAGGTAATGAATTCGCTAATTTTACTGCCGAGTTCAGCGGGTAAAGTATGATTGGAGACGACCAGAATATCGATATCTGAAAGAGGATGAAGTTCACCGCGGCCATAGCCTCCGACGGCCACTAAACTGATGTCTGGAACCTGCGAAAATGAATAATGTTCCCATAACTTGTAGAGCAGTTGGTCCATATATTCAGAGCGGCCTAATACCAGGTCGTTGACCGGATGGTGGTGCAAAAATTGATGTTTCTGATACTGAGTGAACTGTTCAAGTTGTTGTTTAAGCTCGCCGATAGTGAGTTGTGTGTCAGTAAAGGTGAGGGGAGACTGAAAAGGCATAACGGCAATCCATGCTAGTGATATGTCACAACGTAGACTGACTGTATCAAATCACTGCAGATAAAAAAATATCCCTGCAAGAGGGATATTAATTGATAAGGTTTTGGTTCGATGTAATTAGGCGTTATGCATCAGACGTGGAATGGTTTCTTCTTCACGCAGCGTCAGCACTTCACAGCCAGTGGCGGTAACCAAAATGGTGTGTTCCCACTGCGCTGAGTTTTTGCCATCGGCGGTGTAAACCGTCCAATTGTCTTCATCATCAAGGCGGCAACCAAATTTACCCGCATTAATCATTGGCTCGATAGTGAAAATCATCCCTTCACGCAGTACGGTTCTGTCGCCGTTTTTATAGTGAACCACTTGTGGTTCTTCATGAAATTGAGCGCCAATACCGTGGCCGCAATAATCTTTCACAATCGAAAATTTAAGGCGTGGGTTATTTTTATTATTGGTTTTAATGTGTTTTTCGATCGCAGTACCAATCTCACCCAATTGAACTCCGGGTTTGACCTTCTTCATGCCGATATAAAGACACTCTTGCGCAACAAGACATAGGCGCTTATCTGCTGGCGACACTTCACCGACAAAGAACATCTTTGAGGTATCACCGTGGTAGCCATCTTTAATAACCGTGATATCAATGTTCAGAATATCACCCTCTTTCAGTACCGCTGGGCGCTGTAATTGCCCATACTGCGTATCTTGAGTTGCCGGAATACCGTGACAAACAATGTGATTGATAGAGGTACAGATCGATTTAGGAAAACCGTGGTAATTCAATGGTGCTGGAATAGCTTGCTGTACTTCAGTGATGTACTTGTGGCAGATCTGGTCAAGTTCTTCAGTGGTGATGCCCACTTTTACATGCGGTTCAATCATCTCAAGGACATCGGCAGCTAGTTTACCCGCGACGCGCATTTTGGCTATTTCTTCAGCAGTTTTGATTTTTACAGACATCGGCTTTCTCTATGCATTAATTCTTAAGCACTTAACTGTGCGAATGGGCGTTATTCTAGCAGTGCATGGATGAATCGCAAGGGATCCCTGTCGGTAAGTAAGAATTGTTTGCATAACTACAGCTTACCTAAGCCATGATGTGTCGTATTTTTTTCTAGCCAGAGAAGGGCTAAATATGGTATAAAGCGCGCCGGAATCGAAGTGCGTTTTCTTCTGAAATGACGAAGCCCACCTTCCTTTCTAAACACATTATCTTTAAATCACACACATTCCGACACGTGTTCCGGGGTGCTCCAACAATAAAACTATCGGCAACAACCGAATAGATGTTAGGGGTCGGATACATGGGGAATGTGGAGGCCTAACCCCATAGAGGATTTTTAAATGGCAACTGTATCAATGCGCGACATGCTAAAAGCTGGTGTTCACTTCGGTCACCAGACTCGTTACTGGAACCCAAAAATGAAGCCATTCATTTTTGGTGCTCGTAGCCGTGTTCACATCATCAACTTAGAAAAAACTGTTCCTATGTTCAACGAAGCTCTAGCTGAGCTACAAAAAGTTGGCGAGAAAAAAGGTAAAGTTCTTTTCGTTGGTACTAAACGCGCAGCATCTGAAGCTGTTAAAGAAGCGGCTATCGCAAGCAACCAATTCTACGTTAACAACCGCTGGTTGGGCGGCATGCTAACTAACTGGAAAACTGTTCGTCAGTCAATCAAGCGTCTAAAAGAGCTTGAAATTCAAGCAACAGATGGCACTTTTGATAAGCTAACTAAGAAAGAAGCTCTAATGCGTACTCGTGAAATGGAGAAGCTAGAGAAATCTCTTGGTGGTATCAAAGATATGGGCGGTCTACCTGACGCACTATTCGTTATCGATGCAGATCACGAGCACATTGCAGTTAAAGAAGCAAACAACCTAGGTATCCCAGTTTACGCTGTTGTTGATACTAACTCTAACCCAGATGGCGTTGACTACATTATCCCTGGTAACGACGACGCAATCCGTGCAATCCAGCTTTACCTAAATGCTGTTGCAGAAACGGTTAACGAAGGTCGTAACAAAGATGCAGCTGCACTTGCTGCTGCAAAAGACGGTTTCGTAGAAGCAGAATAATAGCGGCTCTGAGTCACACTTGATTATATGTGTCACACGATTGATGCATTGAACAAGTTATAGTTAGCATCAGGGGCCAAACAATCGGCCCCTGATTTTTACCACCAGAATCAACTGAGGAATAGAGAATGGCAACTGTAACTGCTGCTCTAGTAAAAGAACTGCGCGAGCGTACTGGCGCAGGTATGATGGAATGTAAAAAAGCGCTTGTAGAAGCAAACGCTGACATCGAACTAGCAATTGAAAACATGCGCAAAAGCGGCGCAGCTAAAGCAGCGAAAAAAGCAGGTAACATCGCAGCTGAAGGTACTATCCTAATTAAAGAAGCTGATGGTTTTGCAGCACTTCTAGAAGTGAACTGCCAAACTGACTTCGTAGCAAAAGATTCAAGCTTCCTAGCGTTCGCTAACGAAGTTCTAGCGGTTGCACTTGCTGAGCGTCTAGATATCGCAGCACTTCAAGCTAAATTTGAAGAAGCACGTATTGCTCTTGTTGCTAAAATTGGTGAAAACATCACTATCCGTCGCGTTCATTACATTGAAGGCGCTAAAGTAGGTTCATACCGCCATGGCGACCGTATCGGTGTTGTGGTTGCTGGTGAAGCGGATGAAGAGACCATCAAACACGTAGCAATGCACGTTGCTGCTGCAAAACCTGAGTACGTGAACCCTGAAGATGTACCAGCAGAAGTTGTGGCTAAAGAGCGTGAAATCCAAATCGAAATCGCAATGCAATCTGGCAAGCCAGCAGCAATTGCTGAGAAAATGGTTGAAGGCCGCATGACTAAGTTCACAGGTGAAGTATCACTTACTGGTCAAGCGTTCATCATGGATCCTTCTCAAACTGTTGGCGCAATGCTGAAAGCTAAAGGCGCAACCGTTACTAACTTCGTACGTCTAGAAGTTGGTGAAGGTATTGAGAAAGCTCAAGAACTTAGCTTCGCTGAAGAAGTTGCGATGGTTCAAAAAGGTTAATCCTAGCGATTTTGCCTAAAAAGAGACCGTAGCCAAGGCTGCGGTCTTTTTACGAATGGCATATTGAGACTAATTGTGATGATTTAGAATTCAGTATTCAGTTTTAAATCATGACTGTTAATTAACAACTCTCTATTTGGAAGGTAAGCTCCATGACTACGAACCCTAAACCAGCCTATCAACGTATCCTGTTAAAACTTAGCGGTGAAGCGCTACAAGGCGAAGAAGGTTTTGGTATTGATCCTGCGGTGTTAGATCGCATGGCACAGGAAGTAAAAGAACTGGTTGAACTGGGTGTTCAAGTGGGTGTTGTCATCGGCGGCGGTAACTTATTCCGTGGCGCAGGTCTTGCTGAAGCGGGCATGAACCGTGTTGTGGGCGACCACATGGGAATGCTGGCAACCGTAATGAATGGTTTGGCAATGCGTGATGCTTTGCACCGTGCTTATGTGAATGCGCGCGTGATGTCTGCCATTCCTCTTAAAGGTGTGTGTGACGATTACAATTGGGCCGATGCTATCAGCCAACTACGTCAAGGCCGTGTTGTGATCTTCTCAGCGGGTACTGGTAACCCATTCTTCACAACCGATTCTGCTGCCTGTTTGCGCGGTATTGAAATTGAAGCGGATGTGGTTCTAAAAGCGACAAAAGTAGATGGCGTATTTAGTGCAGACCCAGTGGCAAACCCAGACGCAGAACTGTATGATAAGCTGTCTTATACAACTGTGCTTGAAAAAGAGCTAAAAGTGATGGACTTGGCCGCGTTTACGCTAGCGCGTGACCATAAAATGCCAATCCGCGTATTTAATATGAACAAACCGGGCGCACTACGTCGCGTGGTAATGGGTGAAGCGGAAGGTACACTAATTAGCACCGCTGACTAATCACTCCAAAACAAAAAAACAAGTAGGTGATATTTGTGATTAACGAAATCAAGAAAGACGCTCAAGAGCGTATGGATAAGAGCGTAGATGCCCTGAAAAACAACCTTTCTAAGGTACGTACTGGTCGCGCTCACCCAAGTTTACTCTCCGGCATTTCTGTCGATTACTATGGTGCTTCGACACCGCTGAATCAAATCGCTAACGTTGTAGCTGAAGATGCACGTACTCTCGCGATCACTGTTTTTGATAAAGAGTTGACGCCAAAAGTTGAAAAAGCGATTTTGATGTCTGATTTGGGTCTAAACCCAATGTCTGCAGGTACGGTTATTCGTGTACCACTGCCACCACTGACCGAAGAACGTCGCCGTAATTTGGTGAAAATTGTTCGTGGTGAAGCCGAAGGTGGTCGCGTTGCAGTTCGCAACATTCGTCGTGATGCCAATGGCGACTTAAAAGCTCTACTGAAAGATAAAGAAATCTCTGAAGACGAAGATCATAAAGCGCAAGAAGAGATTCAAAAACTTACCGATGTAGCGATTAAGAGAATTGATGAAGTTCTTGCTGCAAAAGAAAAAGAGTTAATGGAAGTTTAATTCGCTCTTTTTAGCCTTTCTAAAACGCTGTGCTCACAGTGCAGCGTTTTTTTATGCTATTTTGCCCTATCAGTTTGGTAATCAATTAATTTCTTATGCAAAACTCATCCCTCTCATCTGATGTATTACCCCAACACATCGCAATCATTATGGACGGAAATGGCCGTTGGGCTAAAGCACAAGGTAAACCTCGTGTATTTGGTCATAAGAATGGTGTAGCAGCGGTCCGAAGAACGATTTCTACTGCAGCGAAATTGGGTATTAAAGCCGTTACTTTGTTTGCCTTTAGCAGTGAAAATTGGCGGCGTCCGGAAGCTGAAGTAGGCGTGTTGATGGAGTTATTTATTACTGTGCTATCCACAGAAGTAAAAAAGCTGCATAAGAACAATCTGCGTCTTAGAGTCATTGGTGATAAAACACGTTTTAGCTCACGCTTACAAACAAAAATCGCTCAGGCAGAAGAGTTAACCTCATCAAACAGTGGCATGGTCGTTAATATCGCCGCAAACTATGGCGGAAAATGGGATATCACAGAAGCAATGCGCTCTATCGCGGTCAAAGTGGCGAGCGGTGAGCTTTCTCCTGATCAGATTGACGAGACGCTGATTACACAGTCGCTAACGATGTCTGATATTCCTGAAGTGGATTTGCTCATTCGTACCAGCGGTGAATGTCGTATTAGTAATTTTATGTTGTGGCAATTGGCCTATGCAGAGATGTACTTTACGCCGATTTACTGGCCTGAGTTTGGTGAAGAAAGTTTAATTGAAGCAGTGACTTGGTTTGTTAACCGTGAACGCCGTTTTGGCTGCACAGGGGAACAGGTTAAGGCATTGATGGAACAGAAATAAAGGATCCATTAGTTTGAAGCAACGAATTATCACGGCGCTCATATTAGCTCCACTGGTGATGCTGGGCATTTTTGAACTGCCACTCCCCCTATTTATGGCCGTTTTGGCCCTTGTGGCGCTCGTCGGTGTATGGGAATGGACGCAGTTTATTGATTCTACATCTAGGTACCTGGCGCTGTTACCCGCCATTATCATTGGTGGAGCAAGTTACCTACTGATTTCCCCTGATGCCGTTAGCCTAGCCAACATGAACTCGAATCACTATGTGATATTAAGTGTTGGGGTGGCTTGGTGGCTGTTTTCTAGCTTTTTAGCTATTACCTATCCTAAATCCCGCCCATGGTGGGAAAAATCCAATCTACTTAGGCACCTTTTTGGTGTGCTTACGCTACTTCCTTTTTTCTGGAGCGTCCTTTTTTTACGCGCAGAAGCCTTTTTGAGTGAGCCATACCACGGTGCTAAGTTGGTGCTATTTGTCTGCTTAATTGTTTGGGCTGCAGACAGTGGCGCTTATTTTGCGGGCAAAAGTTTTGGTAAGCACAAAATGGCACCAGCAGTCAGTCCAAATAAAACCATTGAAGGGTTGATTGGTGGCATTATTACGGCATTGATTGTGGCGTGGTTTACTGTTGATTGGTTTGATATCCGGTTTACAAACACGCTGTCGATGGTCGGTATTACATTAGCGACTGTGATTATCTCTGTGCTCGGTGATCTGGTCGAAAGTATGTTTAAGCGCGTTTCAGGAATTAAAGACAGCAGTAATATTATTCCTGGGCATGGCGGCGTTTTGGATCGTATCGATAGCCTGACGGCTGCATTTCCTGTTTTTGCTCTACTGTATTTCATTTTCTAATGCTTGGGTTAAGCTGTCTTACCCCAATCTTAATTCACGGTTGTTGCTATGCGTAAGTTAACGATTCTCGGGGCCACAGGTTCAATTGGGGCAAGCACATTAAAAGTCGTGGCTCAAAATCCCGAACACTTTTCCGTTGTGGCTTTAGCCGCGGGAAATAATGTCAATAAAATGCGTGAGCTATGCCAGCGTTGGCAGCCAGTTTATGCGGTAATGGCGAACCAAAAGGCGGCGGATGAGCTTTTAGCTCAATTGCAGTCACTGAACTTAAAAACAACCGTATTATTTGGTGAAGACGCCATGTGCCACGTCGCCGCATTAGATGAGGTGGATACGGTGATGGCGGCGATTGTTGGTGCGGCAGGTTTGTTACCAACCATGGCTGCGGTAAAGGCGGGCAAGCGTGTTTTGCTGGCAAACAAAGAAGCCTTGGTGATGTCTGGCCAATTGTTTATTGATGCGGTCGAAAAATACGGTGCTGAATTGCTCCCTGTCGATAGCGAACATAACGCGATTTTTCAATGCTTACCCCCTGAAATACAAGGCTCTTTGGGTCGCTGTGATTTACAAGAACATGGTGTGCAACATATTCTGCTCACGGGTTCTGGCGGCCCTTTTCGCTATAGTGATTTATCCACGTTAGCAGATGTTTCACCACAGCAAGCGATTGCTCATCCTAACTGGTCGATGGGGCCGAAAATTTCGGTTGATTCCGCTACCATGATGAACAAAGGTTTGGAATATATTGAAGCTAAGTGGTTGTTTAATGCATCGAAACAGCAATTAAAAGTGTTAATCCACCCACAATCGGTGATCCACTCTATGGTGCAGTACCGCGATGGTTCGGTGCTTGCGCAAATGGGGGAACCCGATATGTCCACGCCAATTGCTTTAACTCTCTCTTATCCAGAACGCATTACTGCGGGTGTTCCGGCACTGGATTTTACCAAATTAAGTAATTTGAGTTTTATGGATGTGGACTACGAGCGTTATCCTTGTTTGGGATTGGCGATTGATGCTTGCTATCAAGGGCAACATGCCACCACCTCTTTAAATGCAGCCAACGAAATAGCCGTTGAAGCTTTTTTAAATAAGCAAATTCGTTTTACCGATATCGCACAAGTTAATGAACGTGTATTGTCAAAAGTGTGTGCAGCACATACTCAGTTACATTGCTATGACTTGGAAAGCTTGTTAGAGCTCGATAGAATGGCGCGCACTATTGCCCAGCAAATCATACAAGAGCATTTATTATGAGTGGTATTTTGTGGAATTTCGTCTCTTTCATCATTGCGTTAGGTATATTGGTTGCTGTGCATGAATTTGGTCATTTTTGGGTAGCACGTCGCTGCGGAATTAAAGTCGAAAAATTTTCCATTGGCTTTGGTAAATCACTTTGGAGCCGAGTAGCCAAAGATGGCACCGAGTACAACCTCTCAATTATTCCTCTCGGCGGCTACGTTAAAATGCTCGATAGCCGTGTTGATGATGTTCCAGCTGAATTAAAACCCTTAGCTTTTGACCAAAAACCATTGTGGAAACGTGTCGCTGTCGTGAGTGCTGGGCCTGCTTTTAACTTTTTCTTCGCCATTTTTGCCTATTGGCTCGTGTTCTTAATTGGCGTCCCAGCGGTAAAACCTGTGATTGGCGAAATTGCCCCGCAATCGATCGCCGCTCAAGCGGGTTTAGAGTCAGGAATGCAGATCAAAGCAGTCTCAGGAGTGAATACCTTAGATTGGGAATCGGTCAATATGGGGCTGATTAGCCATATTGGTGATGAACAATTAACGCTCACCGTCGGAACCAATAATGAAATTGGTGTGGATGAAATCAAAACATTAGATATCCGTTCTTGGAACTTTAACCCAGAAACAGAGTCTGCTATGGGAGCGTTAGGTTTTAAACCATTTGTTCCTGAAATATCGCTGACGCTAACCAATGTTTCTCAAGGTAGCGCCGGAGAGAAGGCCGGGTTAGAAGTTGGCGACACCTTGATCGAAGCCAACGGTGCGAAGATAAACTATTGGCAGCAAGTTGTGGAGTTGATACAAAGCCATCCCAATCAGCCAGTTTCATTGGTTGTTGTGCGTGATGAACAACGCTTGACTATCGAGCTTACGCCTGACGTTCGTGAGTTACCGCAAGGCAAAACGATAGGTTTTGCGGGAATCGCTCCTAAAGTCGCAGAATGGCCGGAAAGTTATCGATTTGAGCTGCAATATGGTGTATTTGAATCAGTCGGAAAAGCGGTTGAAAAAACACAGCAAGTGATCAACTTAACCGTCAGCATGTTGAAAAAACTGGTGGTCGGTGATGTGGGGTTGAATAATCTGAGTGGGCCGATTTCGATTGCCAAAGGAGCAGGAACTACTGCTGACTATGGTTTGGTCTATTTCTTGGGTTTTCTGGCTCTGATTAGTGTCAACTTAGGCATTATCAATCTAGTACCACTGCCAATGTTAGATGGCGGACACTTACTGTTTTTTGCAATTGAAGCCGTTATTCGTCGTCCTGTCCCAGAGAAGATTCAAGAAATGGGATACCGAATTGGTGGGGCGATCATCTTTTCTTTGATGGCTGTGGCAATATTTAATGATTTTAGTCGCCTGTGATTTGTAACCATTAGGCAGAAGTTGTAGCAAGGAATAACAAGAATAAATATGGCAATGAAACAGATCCTTTTCGCGACACTATTGGCAACCAGCCTCTCAGCACATAGTGCCGAGAATTTCGTAGTGCAGGATATTCAAATTGAAGGGCTTCAACGCGTTGCGCTCGGCGCCGCATTGCTTAAAATGCCCGTTCGAATTGGCGATACCGTTGATGCACAAGATGTCGCGGATATTATCAAAGCACTTTACACTTCGGGCAACTTTGAAGACATCAAAGTATTACGAGACAACAATGTTCTGATCGTTCAGGTTAAAGAACGTCCAACCATTGCAAGTGTTTCCTTCTCTGGAAATAAAGCGATCAAAGAAGAGCAGTTGCAGCAGAATCTTGATGCATCCAATATCCGCATCGGTGAGGCGCTTGATCGTACGACCTTGAGCAATATTGAAAAGGGGTTGGAAGATTTTTACTACAGCGTGGGTAAGTACAACGCGACCGTAAAAGCGGTGGTGACACCTTTACCTCGCAACCGTGCTGACCTTAAATTTGTGTTCAGTGAAGGGGTTTCTGCGAAAATCCAGCAAATCAACTTTATTGGCAATGAAGTGTTTAGTGACCAAGATTTACTGTCACGCTTCAATTTAAATGTCGATGTGGCGTGGTGGAATTTCCTCTCTGATGATAAATACCAAAAGCAGGTTTTAGCCGCTGATATTGAAGCTTTGCGCTCTTTCTACCTCGACCGTGGCTACTTAAAGTTTCAAGTCGATTCCACGCAAGTTGCTATTTCTCCTGATAAAAAAGGCGTTTATATCACTTTAGGCATTAGCGAAGGTCAGCCTTATAAAATCAAAGACGTTAAATTCCGCGGAGAGCTGATTGGCAAAGAGGCTGAATTTACCGCTTTGATCCCATTTGAAGCCGAGGAAACCTATAACGGCTCACTGGTGACCAAGCTTGAAGAAGATGTAAAACGAGTATTGGGTGAAGCTGGCTATGCTTATCCTCAAGTTCGAACCATCCCAGAATTTAATGATGAAACGCAAGAAGTTTCCTTGGTTGTTCATGTGGAAGCGGGTAAGCGTATCTATGTCCGTGATATTCGCTTTGTCGGTAATAACTCAACCAAAGATGAAGTTTTGCGCCGCGAAATGCGTCAAATGGAAGGCAGTTGGCTGAGCTCTAAAGCGATTGATACGGGTAAGAGCCGTTTGAACCGTCTTGGCTTCTTTGAAACAGTGGATGTGCAAACCGTACGTGTACCTGGTAGTGAAGACCAAGTCGATCTGGTGTACAACGTGAAAGAGGCCAACTCAGGTAGTGTTAACTTTGGTGTCGGTTATGGTACAGAATCAGGTGTGAGTTTTCAGGTTGGTTTACAGCAAGACAACTTCATTGGTTCAGGTAATCGAGTTGGCATCAATGCCATGATGAACGACTATCAAAAGAACATCAGTTTAGATTACCGTGATCCCTATTGGAACCTTGATGGTGTCAGTTTGGGTGGTAAGATTTTCTATAACCAGTTTGAGGCTTCTGAAGCTGGTATTGTTGATTATACCAATGAAAGTTACGGCACAAGTTTAACGTGGGGTTTCCCATTTGACGAATTAAACCGTTTTGACCTCGGTATCGGTTACACGCACAACAAGATCGGTAATATCGATGAGTATGTGCAAGTTAGTCAATTCTTACAGTCTCAAGCGAGTAATCGTAGCGATGATGGCAGTTTGATCACCAATGACTTTGACGTCAACATCTCATGGACGCGCAATAATTTAAACCGAACCATTTTCCCAACGGCGGGGAATCACCAACGCGCTTTCTACAAGATGACCGTGCCGGGTTCAGACGTAAAGTATTTCAAAGCGCAGTACGATGTTCGCCAGTATTTCCCATTAACCAAAAAACATGAGTTTTCACTCTTGCTAAGAGGACGCTTAGGGTATGGTAATGGTTACGGGAAAACGGATGGTAACGATAACTTGTTCCCATTCTATGAAAACTATTATGCAGGTGGCTTTACCACTTTGCGTGGTTTTGGATCTAACTCGGCTGGACCGAAAGCGATTTATAACGATGCGACAGGATGTAATGGCAATAATGGTGGCAACAACCGCTGCTATAGCGCAACAGATGACTCTGTCGGTGGTAACGCGGTCGCGCTAGCCAGTGTAGAACTGATTGTACCGACGCCATTTGCCTCTGATGAAACTCGTAGCCAAATTCGCACCAGCATCTTCTTCGATATGGCCAGCGTTTGGGATACAGAGTTCGATTACAAAGATGGGAAACTCGGTTATGGTGATCAGTATTATTACGATTACTCAGATCCAATGAATTACCGTTCCTCTTATGGTGCGGCACTACAGTGGATGTCACCTATGGGGCCATTGGTATTTTCAATTGCCAAACCTATTAAAATTTATGAAGGTGATAATGAAGAGTTCTTCACTTTCACGATCGGCAGAACATTCTAATTAGAGGAAAGTATTTTGAAAAAAGCGATTCAAGCGGCAGGATTGGGCCTAGTTGTACTGAGTTCATCATTTTTTGCGCAAGCCGCTGAGGCGGCGCAGAAAGTAGGTTACATTAATACCGCGCAAGTATTCCAAGCATTACCTCAACGAGAAGTTGTGCTGCAAAAATTACAAGAAGAGTTTAAAGATAAAGGGGCTGAGCTACAGTCAATTCAAGCTGAAGCAAAAACCAAAATTGAAAAACTTAAACGTGATGGCGAACTGCTAGGTCAAGATGAGATCGAGAAGCTGCGTATTGAAATTGGTCAATTAGACAGCAAGTACAAAATCAAAGCGCAAGCGTTAGAGCAAGCCTCAGCGCGTCGTGAGAGTGAAGAGAAGCAAAAACTCTTCATGGTGATTCAAGACGCTGTGAAGAAAGTTGCGGAAAAAGAAGGTTATGACATCGTTGTTGACGTGCAAGCTATGCAATATGGTAAGCCGGACTACAACCTATCAGAGAAAGTAATTAAACAACTAAAATAATATTATTATGGCAAAACTGACTTTAGCCGAATTGGCAACCATCACCGGGGGAGAGCTGTTTGGTGATGGCTCTGCGACAGTTTCCGCTGTCGCACCTATGGATAAGGCGCAGGAAGGTTACGTAACTTTCCTCTCTAATCCCAAATATAACAAACACCTTGGTCAATGCCGCGCAACGGTGATTATGGTCAAGGCTAGTGAACGTGAATTGTGTACAACCAATGTATTGGTCGTCGCTGATCCATACGTTGCTTTTGCAAAGGTGGCGCAAGCGCTGGACACGACACCGCGACCTGCGAGTGATATCAGCTCTTCTGCGGTTGTTGCACCGGATGCCCAGCTAGGGCAGAACGTTTCTATTGGTGCAAACGCGGTCATTGAGACGGGCGTGCAACTGGGCGATAACGTCTCCATTGGTGCCGGCTGTTTCATCGGTAAAAACGCCAAAATTGGCGCTAACACCCAGTTGTGGGCAAATGTCAGCGTTTACCACGAAGTGGAAATTGGCTCGGCGTGCCTTATTCAGTCAGGTGCCGTGATTGGTTCTGATGGTTTTGGCTATGCCAATGAGAAAGGTGAGTGGATTAAAATTCCGCAAATTGGCACAGTCCGGATCGGTAATCGAGTTGAAATCGGTGCCTGCACGACAATTGATCGTGGCGCATTAGATGACACGATTATTGAAGATAACGTCATTCTCGATAACCAATTACAGATTGCACATAACGTCTGTATTGGCTATGGCACTGCAATTGCTGGCGGTACCATCATTGCTGGCAGCACCCACATAGGCAAATATTGCATTATTGGTGGCGGTGCGGTGATCAATGGCCATATCGAGATTGTTGATGGGGTCACTATTACTGGCATGGGGATGGTGATGCGTAGCATCACCGAGAAAGGCATGTTCTCTTCTGGTATTCCGTTGCAACCGAACAAAGAATGGCGTAAAACTGCCGCTCGCGTTCACCGTATCGAAGATATGCACAAGCGACTTAAAGCACTTGAAAAGTACTTAGAGCAGGAAGCGGAATCCTAATTCTACTTTTTCCCGATTAGGCTCGCCAATTGCGAGTCTTTTTCGTCTATAATGCCAAATAATTTTTGAAAGTTTTACTGTATAGGAATATGACTTTGACGACTGAAACGAAAACGATGCACATCACTGAAATTCAGAGGCTGCTTCCTCACCGTTACCCATTTCTGTTGATTGACCGTGTAATTGACTTTGAAGAAGGCAAATACCTTGTTGGCTTGAAAAATGTGTCAGTTAATGAACCTCAGTTCACTGGTCATTTTCCGCAGTTACCTATTTTTCCAGGTGTGCTGATTTTAGAAGCAATGGCACAAGCAACGGGCCTATTAGCATTCAAAACCTTTGGTGCACCGAAAGATAACGAATTGTATTACTTTGCTAGTATTGATAATGCGAAGTTTCGTAAACCTGTAGGCCCTGGCGACCAACTGATCATCGAAGTGCAGTTTATTAAAGAGCGTCGTGGTATTGCGTTGTTTAATGGCGTAGCGAAAGTTGATGGTGAGGTTGTGTGTTCAGCTGAAATGAAATGTGCTCGTAGAGAGTTTTAATATGATTCATGAAACTGCACAAATCCACCCAAGTGCGGTGGTTGAAGATGGCGCTATCATCGGAGCTAACGTCACTGTTGGTCCATTTACTTACATCACCTCTGGGGTAAGCATTGGCCAAGGTACGGAAGTGATGTCGCATGTGGTCATCAAAGGAAACACCGTCATTGGTGAAGAGAACCGTATTTTCCCTCACGCCGTCATTGGCGAAGAGAACCAAGATAAGAAGTATGGTGGTGAAGATACGCGAGTTGTCATTGGTGATCGCAATGTTATTCGTGAAGCGGTGCAAATTCACCGTGGTACTATGCAAGATAAAACGCAAACAGTTGTTGGCAACGACAACCTATTGTGTGTGAATGCCCATATTGCGCACGATGTGATTGTTGGTAATCATACGCACATTGGTAACAACGCAATTCTTGGCGGCCATGTGACGGTCGGTGACTATGCGGGTGTTATGGCGTTGTCGGCGATTCATCCTTTCTGTAGCGTTGGTGCTTATGCTTATATCGGTGGTTGTTCTGCTGTGGTGCAAGATGTACCCGCTTACGTGTTAGCACAAGGTAACCATGCCTCACCATTTGGCCTTAACCTTGTTGGTTTGAAGCGAAATGGTTTTGAAAAAGCCGAAATTCGCGCGCTACAAAAAGCGTATAAAGAAATTTACCGATCAGGTAAAACGCAAGCAGAAGTCTTACCTATATTGGTTGAGATGGTGAAAGAGTACCCATCGATTCAGCGTTTTACTGATTTACTAGAAAAAACTGAGCGTGGCATTATTCGTTAGTTCACCACTGAGTTTCTATTAATATCCGAAGATCGCTACTTGTTTAGCGATCTTTTGTCTTTTTGACGCCGCATAACGGCTGAGCGAATTCTGTTAGGAAATGATATGCACTCACATGAAAATCCCCTAAGAATCGGTATTGTTGCCGGAGAGCTTTCTGGCGATACATTAGGAGAAGGCTTCATTCAAGCCATCAAGCAGCAATACCCCAATGCACAATTTGTCGGTATTGGCGGCCCTAAAATGATTGCTCAAGGTTGTGAATCTTTATTTGATATGGAAGAGCTAGCCGTGATGGGTCTGGTTGAGGTGCTTGGCCGCTTACCACGTTTACTGAAAGTTAAAGCGCAGTTGGTGAAGTATTTTAAAGCCAATCCGCCGGATGTGTTTGTTGGTATTGATGCACCAGATTTTAATTTACGACTAGAGCTTGATCTCAAAAAAGCGGGCATCAAAACCGTCCACTATGTGAGCCCATCTGTATGGGCATGGCGTCCCAAACGTATTTTTAAAATCGATGCGGCGACCGATCTAGTGTTGGCATTTCTTCCGTTTGAAAAAGCGTTTTACGACAAGTATCAGGTTGCGTGCGAATTTGTCGGCCATACACTGGCCGATGCCATTCCACTGCAACCCGATAAAATCGCCGCTCGTGAACTGTTGAAATTAGAGACAGATAAACAGTGGCTGGCTGTGCTACCCGGTAGCCGAGGGGGAGAAGTTGGTTTAATTGCCAAGCCATTTATTGAAACATGTCGACAAATCAAACAGAAATACCCTGATATTGGTTTTGTGGTAGCCGCCGTCAATCCTAAACGTAAACAGCAGTTTGAAACCATTTGGCAGGAGATCGCCCCAGAGCTCGATTTTGCTATTATTGAAGACACCGCGCGCAATGTCATCACGGCTGCAGATGCTGTGCTGCTTGCCTCTGGCACAGTCGCACTGGAATGCATGTTGCTCAAACGGCCGATGGTGGTGGGATACAAAGTGAACTGGCTCACCGGATGGTTGGTTCAGAAGCTTGCGATAACCGAATTTGTTTCACTGCCCAATATTTTAGCCGGAGAAGAACTGGTTCCTGAGTTCATTCTTGATGAATGCGACCCGCAACATCTGTTTCCTGCGGTCGATAGCATGCTCAGCCGTGATAATTCCTCTTTAATTGAACGTTTTACTGAAATGCATCACTGGATCCGCAAAGGTGCGGATCAACAAGCCGCCAAGGCGGTTTTAAGCTTGATTAACCATTAACGATTAAGAGCGATTGAAAAATAACGAGAGGAAAATAGACAAGATGGCAGAACAAACACTGACTCCTTTTGAATACCCTAAGGGCTATGTTTTGATTGCAGGAGTGGATGAAGTTGGCCGAGGTCCATTAGTGGGCGACGTAGTGACTGCCGCAGTAATCTTGGATCCGAATAATCCGATTGAAGGTTTGGCCGACTCGAAAAAGTTATCAGAAAAAAAACGCCTAGCGCTTTTTCCTGAAATTAAACAAAAGGCGCTCGCTTGGTCTGTTGGCCGCTGTTCACCAGCTGAAATTGATGAGCTTAATATTCTTCAAGCGACTATGGTGGCGATGCAACGCGCGATTGCAGGTCTAGCGATTCAACCTGATTTGGTTTTAATTGATGGCAACCGTGTTCCACAGTTACCGATGCATAGTATCGCGGTCGTCAAGGGTGATATGCGTGTGGCGCAAATCAGCGCCGCCTCAATCATTGCTAAAGTGGTACGCGATAAAGAGATGGAAGCGCTCGATAAATTGTACCCACAATTTGGCTTTGCTCAACATAAGGGCTATCCAACTAAAGCGCATTTTGCCGCGATCGAACAACATGGCGTCATCGCAGAGCACCGTAAAAGCTTTAAGCCAGTGAAACGCGTGCTGGGAATTGACTAATTGCGGGTGTCAGCCACGAGCAGATTCGCGTAGAATAACCGCCAAATCTTGTACCAAACCTAGCATCTAGGATTTTATTGCATGCCAGAACCAAAGTTTGTCCACCTTCGTGTCCACAGCGACTTTTCTATGATCGATGGCTTGTCCAAAGTGCCACCGCTTGTGAAAAAAGTGGCCGAGATGGGGATGCCTGCCGTAGCGTTGACCGACTTCACGAACTTATGTGGTTTGGTCAAATTTTATGGTACCGCTCATAACTGTGGGGTAAAGCCGATTATCGGTGCAGATTTTGTCATGCAATCCGAGGAGTTTGGTGATGAGCTCACCAAGCTGACGGTTCTAGCGAGTGATAATGTTGGTTACAAAAATCTGACCTTACTGATCTCCGATGCTTATCTACGCGGTCATGTGCAACACCTACCTGTGATTGATAAAGCGTGGCTAGTGAAATATGCAGAAGGCTTGATTGTGCTTTCGGGTGGAAAAAGTGGTGAAATAGGCAAAGCACTGCTTAAAGGTAATCAGGCGTTAGTCGATAAATGTGTCGAGTTTTATCAAACTCATTTTGTCGATCGTTTTTACCTTGAATTGACTCGCACAGGGCGAGCCGACGAAGAGAGCTATCTGCACTTTGCTCTAGAATTGGCTGAAAATAACGATCTGCCCGTCGTTGCAACCAATGAAGTGGTGTTTCTCAGCGAAGAGTTTTTTGAAGCGCATGAAATTCGAGTAGCGATTCATGATGGCTACACCATGGAAGATCCTCGTCGGCCAAAAAATTACAGCCCACAGCAATATTTGCGCACCGAAGCGGAAATGTGTGAGCTGTTTACCGACATTCCTGAAGCGCTGCAAAACAGTGTTGAGATTGCCAAACGGTGTAATGTTACCGTCCGTTTGGGGGAATATTTCTTGCCCGCCTTCCCAACGGAAGGAATGAAAGAAACCGAATACTTGGTGATGAAATCACAAGAAGGCCTTGAAGAGCGTCTTGAATTTCTGTTCCCCGATCCTGAGGTTCGCGCACAACGTCGCCCTGAATATGATGAACGGCTGCAAATTGAGCTCGAAGTGATTAATAACATGGGATTCCCCGGTTATTTCTTGATTGTGATGGAGTTCATCCAGTGGTCAAAAGATAACGATATTCCGGTGGGACCGGGGCGCGGATCGGGTGCGGGTTCATTGGTGGCTTACGCGCTCAAAATTACCGATTTAGATCCACTACAATATGATTTACTTTTCGAACGTTTCTTGAACCCAGAACGGGTCTCAATGCCCGATTTTGACGTCGATTTCTGTATGGATAAACGTGACCAAGTTATTGATCACGTTGCTGAAATGTATGGTCGTGATGCGGTATCACAGATCATCACCTTTGGTACTATGGCTGCCAAAGCGGTCATTCGTGACGTGGGACGCGTGCTTGGTCATCCGTTTGGATTTGTCGACCGCATTTCAAAGCTTATTCCACTAGATCCAGGAATGACACTCGAAAAGGCGTTTAAGGCTGAACCCGCGTTACCTGAGCTGTACAACAATGACGAAGACGTCAAAGAGCTGATTGATAAGTGCCGAATTCTAGAAGGTTGCACGCGTAACGCTGGTAAGCATGCGGGTGGGGTGGTGATCTCCCCAACCACAATTACCGACTTTTCGCCGATTTATGCGGATGCTGAAGGGCATTTCCCCGTTACTCAATTTGATAAGAACGATGTTGAAACCGCAGGCTTAGTCAAGTTTGACTTCTTAGGTCTACGTACCTTAACCATTATCGATTGGGCACTAGGGCTGATTAACCCGCGCTTACAACGAGAAGGCAAAGAGCCCGTTCGTATTGAAGCTATCCCGTTAGAAGACCCAGTTTCATTTCGTGTATTGCAAAATTCTGAAACCACCGCGGTATTCCAGTTAGAATCGCGCGGCATGAAAGATCTGATCAAACGTCTCCAGCCAGACTGCTTCGAAGATATCATTGCACTAGTGGCTCTGTTTCGCCCTGGGCCTTTGCAATCGGGTATGGTGGATAACTTTATCGACCGTAAACATGGCCGAGAGGCGATCTCCTACCCAGATGAAAAATGGCAACATGAGTCATTAAAAGAAATTCTAGACCCAACCTACGGCATCATCTTGTACCAAGAGCAAGTGATGCAGATCGCCCAAGTCCTAGCCGGATACACATTAGGCGGCGCGGATATGCTGCGCCGTGCGATGGGTAAGAAAAAGCCAGAAGAGATGGCCAAGCAGCGGGCGATTTTTGAAGAAGGTTCGATAAAAAACGGCGTGGATGGCGAATTGTCGATGAAAATCTTCGACTTAGTAGAAAAATTCGCCGGTTACGGGTTTAACAAATCGCACTCTGCGGCTTATGCTCTGGTTTCTTATCAAACCTTATGGTTAAAAACCCACTACCCAGCCGAATTTATGGCGGCAGTAATGACGGCCGACATGGACAACACCGAAAAGGTGGTTGGCTTAGTGGATGAATGTTTACGCATGAATCTTAAAGTGTTACCACCGGATATTAACGCCGGCTTGTACCGCTTTAACGTCGATGAAAATGGCGCGATTGTCTATGGTATTGGCGCGATCAAAGGTGTGGGTGAAGGGCCGATTGAAGCGATTTTAGAAGCGCGCACAGCAGGCGGCTATTTTAAAGATTTGTTTGATTTTTGCGCCAGAATTGATTTGAAAAAAGTCAATAAGCGTGTGATTGAAAAGCTTATTTATGCGGGTGCTTTGGATCGTTTAGGCCCACACCGTGCTGCAATGATGGCCTCATTAAATGATGCTGTGAAAGCGGCCAGCCAATTCCACCAAGCTGAAGCCTTTGGTCAGGTTGATATGTTTGGTGTATTGACTGATGCGCCAGAAGAAGTAGAACATAAATATACGCAAGTCCCCGAGTGGCCTGAGAAAGTTTGGCTTGAAGGTGAGCGCGATACATTGGGCCTTTATTTGACCGGGCATCCAATAAACGCACATATTAAGGAACTTGCGAAGTACACCAGTTGTCGACTAAAAGATGCCACGCCAACGCGACGCGATCAATCCGTCACTTTAGCGGGGTTAGTGATTGCGGCTAAAGTCATGACCACCAAGCGTGGCACGCGGATTGGCATCATGACGTTAGATGATCGTTCAGGACGTATGGAAGTGATGTTATTCTCTGATGCGTTAGAGCGGTATGCAGAGCTGTTAGAAAAAGATAGAATTTTAGTGATTTCTGGACAGGTCAGCTTTGATGACTTCAATGGTGGCCTTAAAATGTCGGCGCGCGAAGTCATGGACTTGGGCAGTGCGCGTGAAAAATATGCCCGTGGCTTGTCGATATCGATTGAGCAATCACAGATAGACAGCCAGTTTTTTGAGCGCTTTAGTCAGATCTTAGAGCCTCACCGAGCAGGGACTATACCTGTCAATGTATACTACCAACGCGCAGAGGCGAGAGTGCGACTCACTCTTGGTACGCAGTGGCGTGTAACCCCAAGTGATACATTGTTAGACGAATTGAAACAGCTACTTGGCAAAGATCAGGTAGAACTCGAATTTAACTAAAATTTGGCGTCAAATATGTTGAACGCTGAGTATAAAAGGATCGGTAGATGAGCCTAAATTTTCTAGAATTTGAAAAACCAATTGCTGAACTTGAGGCTAAAATTCAGGCGCTACGCGACGTGTCTCGCCATGGTGGTGATAAGTCCGTTGATCTCGACAAAGAGATCGAACAGCTAGAAAAGAAAAGCTTAGAGCTTAAGAAGAAAATCTTTGGTGATTTAGGGGCATGGCAAGTGGCTCAATTGGCACGCCATCCACAACGCCCTTACACGCTTGATTACATCAACCATGTCTTCACTGAGTTTGACGAGTTGGCTGGTGATCGCGCTTTTGCTGATGACAAAGCGATTGTCGGCGGCATTGCTCGTTTAGAAGGACGTCCGGTGATGGTGATTGGTCACCAAAAAGGACGTGAAACGAGAGAGAAAGTAAGACGTAACTTCGGAATGCCAAAACCAGAAGGCTATCGCAAAGCGCTACGTTTGATGAAAATGGCTGAACGTTTTGGCATGCCTATTATTACCTTCATTGATACCGCAGGTGCTTATCCTGGTGTTGGCGCTGAAGAACGTGGCCAATCTGAAGCGATTGCTACAAACCTAAAAGTGATGTCAGGCTTGAAAGTGCCAGTTATTTGTAATGTTGTCGGTGAAGGTGGCTCTGGTGGCGCTTTAGCGATTGGCGTGGGTGACTACGTGAACATGCTGCAATATTCCACTTATGCGGTAATTTCGCCAGAAGGATGCGCTTCAATCTTGTGGCGAGATTCAGATAAAGCGCCGCAAGCGGCTGAAGCGATGGGCTTAGTCGCTCCTCGCTTAAAAGAGCTTGAGCTGATTGATGAAATTATCGAAGAACCATTAGGTGGCGCGCATCGCGATCCAATACAAATGGCCGCCAATATGAAAGCAACACTGCTAAAACAGCTTGCTGATTTAGAGCCGCTGAATGAAGAAGCATTATTGGCTCGTCGTTATCAACGTTTGATGAACTACGGCTACTGCTAAACAGCAGAGCGAACAATAAATAAAAAGGGTTGGATTCTGTCCAGCCCTTTTTTATCGGCCCGATTTCAGGACTGGTTTGCTTGGCGCGTTTCAAGGTAAACTGGCATCAATTCCTCTTAGCGCTGAAAACCCATGTCTGAACTTTATTCGCTATTTTCACACGTTATCAATCGTCATCGCTTAGCAAGCAGCCAATTAGTCTTGGGTTTTAGTGGTGGCATGGACTCGCGGGTGATGCTTGAACTATTGGCGCAATATCGTGACGAAACCTCCTGTGAGTGCTGTGCTGTTTATGTTCATCATGGATTAAGTCAACATGCCGATGAGTGGGCCAAACAGTGCCAGCGCTGGGCCCAACACGCCGCGATCCCTTTTTTTATTGAACGGGTGCAACTCGATACCGCTAGCGGTGAAAGTGTGGAGTCATTGGCGCGTACGGCGCGTTACCAAGTTTTAGCGAAATACATTAACACTGACGATTTGTTGCTAACTGGACAGCATAGCGATGATCAGATCGAGACATTTTTGCTCGCGTTAAAGCGTGGTAGTGGACCCAAAGGACTCTCTTCGATGGCACAAGCGATGCCATTTGGCGCGGGGAAAATCGTCCGTCCTTTGCTTGCGGCAACTCGCGTACAGATCGAAAGCTTTGCCGTAACCCAGAATTTGGATTGGGTCGAGGACGAAAGTAACCAAGATACCCGTTTTGATCGTAATTTTATCCGCCATCACATCACGCCAGTTCTTACGCAGCGCTGGCCGCATATTCACCAAGCGGTTGCTCGTAGTGCGACATTGTGTGCTCAGCAGCAGGTGTTGCTTGAAGAGCTGCTACAAGAGGCAATGCAAGAGGCAAAAATGCCTGATGGCAGTTTATCAATTACCGCGCTTTCTCATCGCAGCGAATTAGCACGCTATCAATTGCTAAGAATGTGGCTTGCTCAATTGGGGGAGCCAATGCCGACTCAAGAACATTTGGCGATGATTTGGCAACAAGTGGCGTCTGCGCGTATTGATGCGAATCCTCGGCTTAAACTAGGGCAAAGTGAGATCCGCCGCTTTGACCAAAAGCTATATTGCATCCAAACTTATCAAGACATTTCAGATTGGCAGGCGATGATTGTGCCCGATCAATCATTAACCTTGCCTGATGGACTAGGTAATCTGACGTTATCGTCTCATGGTGCTAGCAAGGGAATAGCCTTGCCTGATGATTGCCATCAATTAAGCGTTACGTTTAATCCTGAAGGGCTGGCAGCATGCCCTGTCGGACGAGTGGGAAGTCGAAAGCTAAAAAAATTGTTTCAAGAGTATGGCGTGCCGAGTTGGCTACGACGAAGAACGCCAATATTGATGCATCGGAATCAAGTGGTTGCGATTGCAAATTTATTTGTTGATCGTGACTTCAGTGGGCAAGATTGTGAACTCATCTGGGACAAATGAACGCTTTTCATGCAAAATTCGTATAAAACATACAATGAATATGGACATGAAGGTGGAGCAATGAAAAAAGTCGCGATTGGAATAGTTATGGGTTTAACGTTGTTAGCGGGAAGTGCGTTTGCTGGAGACCCAGCCGCAGGGCAAGCCAAAGCAGCTATCTGCGCGGCGTGTCACGGCGCAGACGGGATTGCCCTTATTCCGGGATACCCAAATCTAAAAGGGCAAAATGAGCAATACCTTATCTCATCAGTTAAAGCCTACAAGAATAAAGAGCGTAATGGTGGTTTAGCCGTCGTAATGCAAGCGCAAGCGGCAATGCTCAGTGATGCCGATATTGAAAACTTAGCGGCCTATTTCGCAAGTCTTAAGTAAATGACAGTGAACGGGTTTCAATCAGCCCAAGCGTTGCTTGGGCTTTTTATTGATTGTTTTTTTTTGCTAGCAGATAATGCCACCAATTGACGAAAGTGTAAGGGATGAACATGAAAAAAATCGAAGCCATTATTAAGCCATTTAAACTTGATGACGTCCGCGAAGCGTTAGCTGAAGTCGGGATCACGGGTATGACAGTTTCTGAAGTAAAAGGATTTGGTCGTCAGAAAGGGCATACTGAATTGTACCGTGGCGCTGAGTACATGGTGGATTTCTTACCTAAAGTGAAGCTTGAAATTGTGGTGACTGACGATGTCGCTGATCGCTGCGTTGACACCATTATTGAGACGGCGCAAACGGGAAAAATTGGTGATGGTAAAATTTTCATTACCAATATTGAACGAGTGGTACGAATTCGTACCGGTGAAGAAGACGAAGACGCTATTTAGCTGTACACCGAGAAGAAGGGAGCCAATGGCTCCTTTTTTGTCTCTTTATTAATACATCCCTACCAATTTTGTTGAACGTTATGAAAAGAAAATATCTGCTTGTTTTGCCGCTGTTGCTGATTACTGCGGCTGTGGTTAGTTTTTTCTCTATTTTTACTATTCCTTCAACGCCGCAATTGTTGACTATTGATGGGAAAAACGCTTCATCTCCACTGATTTGTTACGATAATCCAAACGCTCGCGCAATTGATGTGCGTGGTCAGCTTAATGTACTGGTTTGGAATATCTATAAACAAAATAGAGAAACATGGCAAAGTGAGCTGGATAAATTCAGCCAAGATGCCCAATTGGTGTTGCTACAAGAAGCGAGCATGACCTTGTCATTGAAAGAGTGGATCAGCCAAAAGCAGTGGGGAGGGACGCAAGCGGATGCTTTTCGTATTTTTGGTGAATCAGCCGGAGTGTTAAATCTTGGCAGGCAGATGCCAGTATTAGCGTGTGCTTACACCGAATTAGAGCCTTGGTTGCGCTTACCCAAATCGGCGATTTACGCCCTGTATCGTTTAAGTGATGGTCAGACTCTGGCGGTTGTAAACCTGCATGCAGTGAACTTTACCTATGGAACGCAAGAGTATACCAATCAGCTGGAAGCGTTACTCGTTCAATTAAAAACACATCAAGGGCCGGTGATTGTCGGTGGCGATTTTAATAGCTGGAGTCAAGCAAGAATGGACACATTAACCACTGCATTAAATCGTGTGGGTTTGAAGGAAGTGTTGTTCGAACCCGATCACCGTGTTCAGTTTGTGACGGGCTTGGTGCTTGATCATCTTTTTTATCGTGGTTTAACACTGCTCAATGCAAAAGCGCCCGTAACGGACGCTTCTGATCATAACCCACTATTGGCGAGTTTTAGTTTATAACCACTTTCTAACTGATGGCGATGTACAGCGCCCAAATCAGGTAATAGCCAATCCAAGGCAGCGCCGAAATCACCAGAGCTTGGCCGCGTTCCAGCTCTGTCCATGCGCCCACCGCCGCGTAGCCAAGTACGATGTACCAAGGCAAAAGCAGTGGGAAGGAGCTGGCAAATTGAGACCAATCATTAGTCAGTGGCAACTTAATTAGGCCATTTAAACTATTAAGGTCAGCAGCGTAAGTCATCACGTGGCCATGTTTGAGTAATAAGCTCGCGTAACTGGCGAGATCGCCCAACACGGCTGGGAAAGTGATGACAGCACTTGCGGCAAACCAACGCCAGAAACCGTGCTGATGTTGGCTCTGCTTGGTCGCCAAATTGAACCACAATGCCAACATGAAAATCGTTAGCGTGCGGCCTACCACATCACTGATAATTTCGCTTGCCATCAAGGTGTTGGCATCTAACATTTCAAGCTGAGCGGGGTTGATCATAGCCAACTGCGCCGAGAGCCCAGCTTTTAACCATTCAAGGTTAACCACGTCAAAATAAGCCCCCCAAAATAGAAAGGGACTCAGGATTAAAAAGAGATAAGGTTGCCAACCCCACATGCCGCGTTGATAAAGGGCTAAAAAACAAGACGTGGGGGAACGGAAAATATCCACCAACATGATTAACGGGTTACTGGAAGGATTCATACACTGACCTTAGTGACATCGACGTAGAGCTTGAGTTTTTGACCCGGCTTTAAGTACTTTTGGTTTGCAAGCTCGTTCCATTTTACAATGTCGAGGCTTTTGACTTTAAACTTATTAGCGATGGCGCTGAGTGTATCGCCGCTACGCACTTGATAAAAAACAGTACGAATGATGGCACCTTCACTGCTATTTTTCCAAATGACTAGTGTTTGGCCAATCTTCAACGTGTCTCTTGGCCCCATACCGTTCCATTTTGCTAAGGACTGATGGGAAACATTGTGCTGTTTGGCAATGCTCCATAAGCTATCACCTTTGGCTACCGTATGAGACAGCTTATACTGACCACGGGCCATCGCTTGCGTTTTTGCCAAGCGGTTACTGGCACTGAGTGCGTATGCTTTTTCGTCTTTTACGGATGTTGGGATCATTAAATACTGCCCAACGCGAATGACGTTGCCATTGAGATTGTTGGCCGTCTGAATCACTTTGCTGGTGGTATTGTGCTGTTGAGCAATCACACTCAAGCTATCGCCGGATTTTACCTTGTAGCGTACTAACTTCATCCCCTTACCGCGATTCTCTTCAACTTTCTGAGCAAAGCGTTCCACTTTATCTACTGGGATAAGCAGTTGATGAGGTCCCGTCGGCGAGGTCGCCCATTGATTGTAAGCTGGGTTGTAACTTTGCAACTCTTTCACGCTCATTCCGGCGTAATTGGCGGCAATGGCAAGATCAAGCTGTTCTTGAGGGTCGACTAACGTTAACACTGGTTTGTTAGCGATTGCTGGGATTTCAATGCCATATTTTTCTTGATTGGCAACAATATCGGCCAGCGCGAGTAATTTAGGGACGTAGCCTGTGGTTTCATCGGGTAAGTCGAGTGAGAAAAAGTCGGTTGGTTTACCAGCCTTGTGATTTTTACGAATCGCGCTAGAGATCCGCCCACCACCGCTGTTATAGGCGGCAATCGCATGGCTCCAATCACCATCAAAACGCTTATTTAATGCAGTGAGATAATCCAAAGCCGCATCGGTGGCGGCGTCTACATCTCGTCTTCCGTCATACCAAAAATTTTGCTCTAGGCCATACATCTCTCCCGTACTCGGCACAAATTGCCACAGCCCCGCAGCGCTACCGTGTGAGTAGGCAAAGGCATCAAACGAGCTTTCAACAATAGGTAAGAGTGCTAACTCAAGTGGTAAGCCGCGCTGCTCAATTTTCTCAGTGATAAGGTAAAGAAATGGCTTTGCTCGCTCGGCAACAGTTTGTAGGTGATTAGGGTGTTTAAGATACCAAGTTCGATAATAATTCACTGATTTATGATCTGGGATATCCATCGACAACTGCATTGCGATGCGCTGCCATACGTCCGCTTGCTCTTGTGGCGTGATCACTTTCGGCGTTGTCTTTTTTGCAGATGACGACTTTTGTTTAGCCATCTCTTTTTGTGTCTGAATCTGAGGGCTATTTGCCTCTTTGGCATTTGGCGCTGTTGTTTGGTCTGTTGGCTGAGTGATTTGGCACCCCGCTAACAAGAGCACCATCACCCAGCTAAATTGAAATCGCATCTATCTCAGCCCTTTGACTTAATGGCTGCTGATAATACTTGGCACTTTATTGCTATGACAAGCAGCAAATCGTCAAAATTCGTTCTTCCACTCACGTAACGCGGTAAAAATTGATAGAGGATCGGTTTGTTGAGTACGATTCGCGACGGATTTTATCACACTCTCTTGCTGGGTCCGCAAAAATGGATTGATCCATTTTTCTTGGCGGATAGTGGTCGGTAATGTCGATTTCTGCTGGGCTCGGAGCCGGTTGACGGTATCTCGATACTGTTGAAGTTGGTCATTATCGGGCTCAACGGCTAAAGCAAATGCGACGTTACTTGCGGTATATTCGTGCGCGCAATAGACCTCAGTCTCTTCTGGCAATGCGGCAAGTTTACACAGTGACGTAAACATTTGCTCCATTGTGCCCTCAAAAACACGGCCACACCCTGCGGAGAACAGTACATCGCCACAAAACAGTTTATTGTCACCGACATAGCCAATGTGACCTTTTGTGTGTCCTGCGAGATCAAGCACCATAAAGATTTCATCGAATAGTTCTAGCTGATCGCCAGCTTCAACCGCGTGCGTTAAGGTAGGAATAGGTTCATGAGCGGGACCAACAACGTTAATGCTGGGAAACTGGCGAACCAGTTCTGCAACACCACCAATGTGATCATGGTGATGGTGGGTAATTAATATTGCTTCGAGCGTTAATTGATGCTTCGAGAGGTACTCAAGCACTGGTGCTGCATCACCGGGATCGACCACAGCACAACGCTGATCGCTATTTTGGATCAGCCAGATGTAATTATCATTAAATGCGGGTATGCTTTTGATCTGTAACATGAGTATCTCCAATCACCGAGGTGAAATAGGTTATCGATGAAGCCAGCGCGTAGCGAAAAAAAATTAGATAAGCCTCATTCTTGGTCCCAACTTAAAAATGGCCAGTGGGTTAGTGATTCTATTCAGACTCGGCTTGATGAATGGTGCTCTAAATTATTTGGCTATCATATGCTTAAGCTCGGTGGTTTGAGTTGTGAGCTTGCCAGTTGCAACTGCAATATTCAACACCAAGTTCATCTTGATATTGAAAACCCACTCCATACGGTGATTGCCGATAGCTACGAACTGCCTTTTCTTGAAAAGAGTTTTGATGTGGCTATTTTAGCGCACCAACTGGATTATTGTGGCGATCCGCACCGTATCTTACGCGAAGTTGATCGCGTGATGATGGATGATGGCTACATCATTATTACGGGGTTTAATCCAATCAGTTTTACGGGGATCGCAAGTTTGATGCCTTGGCGAAAACATAACTTACCTTGGAGCGGTCGTATGTTTACCGCTAACCGGATTAAGGACTGGCTGAGTGTCTTGAACTATCAAGTGATTGACTGTGACCAATATGCCCTTTTCCCGATGCAAAAATATCAACCCATGTGGGCGTGGTTGGAAAATGGTATTGGCGACTGGGCCGCTCCATTTGGTAGCCTGTATTTCATCGTAGCGCGCAAACGTACTTATCCCTTGAAACCGATTAAACCTCATTGGCGTTTTAAACGGCGTCTTTCGCCAGTTAGCCTGAACTACCGTTTATCAACTCAGAACCAAGATAAGGCCTGTGACCCTTATTCGGATGCTTGATACCCAATATCGTCTTCGGTTGGGTTTTCTGCTGCATTGCGTGCTAATTCATCGCACATTTCATTTTCACGATGACCCGCATGGCCTTTCACCCAGCGCCAGTCAATGGTGTGGCGGGCGCTTTCTTTATCAAGTGCTTGCCATAAATCGGCATTCTTCACTGGTTTTTTATCCGATGTTTTCCAACCGCGTTTTTTCCAGTTGTGGATCCACTGAGTAATACCTTGACGAACGTATTGGCTGTCTGTGGTGAGAATAACATTACATGGCTCTTTCAGTGTTTGCAGTGCAACCACTGCCGCTAACATTTCCATTCGGTTGTTAGTGGTGAGTCGGTAGCCTTTGGCTAACGTTTTTTCGGTTTCTTTGTAACGAAGGACAACCCCATAACCACCCGGGCCAGGATTACCTAAGCAAGATCCATCAGTGAAAATTTCCACCTGTTTTGTCATGATTTGATACTATTAGGTTACGCACATTATTGGCATAGTCTGACATACATATCCTTATGAATACTAGCAGCAATTCCCAATCCCAACGTATCGTCGTTCTCGATACGGAAACCACGGGTATGAACCGTGAAGGCGGCCCTCACTATGAAGGACACCGCATTGTTGAAATCGGTGCCGTTGAAATTATCAACCGCAAGCTGACAGGCCGCCACTTCCATGTCTACCTGAAACCCGATCGTGAGATTCAGTTAGAAGCGATCGAAATCCACGGTATTACCGATGAGTTTTTGATGGACAAACCGCAATATCGCGATGTGCATCAAGAGTTTTTAGATTTCATCAAGGGGGCTGAGCTGGTGGCGCACAACGCTCCCTTCGACGTCGGTTTTATGGATTACGAGTTTCGCAAGCTCGACGCTAAAATCGGTAAGACGGAGCAGTATTGCAAAGTGACCGATACGCTTGCTATGGCAAAGCGTATTTTCCCCGGCAAACGCAATAACTTGGATATACTTTGTGATCGTTATGGTATCGATAACTCACATCGTACCTTGCACGGTGCATTGCTCGATGCGGAGATATTAGCGGACGTTTATCTGCTGATGACTGGCGGGCAAACCTCGTTACAGTTCAGTGCCGGAACGCGCAGTGATGGC
Organism: Vibrio sp. B1-2; assembly: GCF_963888445.1. Taxonomy (NCBI): domain Bacteria; kingdom Pseudomonadati; phylum Pseudomonadota; class Gammaproteobacteria; order Vibrionales; family Vibrionaceae; genus Vibrio; species Vibrio sp. B1-2. Next base: position 5,966 of record NZ_CAWPJH010000010.1, on the reverse strand, counting down.
AGTGTGGGAGGAGAGTCAATAAAACGAGCTGTCGCAGGTCGGAAAAAGCTAAAGGTTTTGCAGGCTTGTGCCGATGAATTACAAGCACACCAAGAAAGATTGGATCTAGTCGAAAAGAGCGGAAGCTGCCTTTGGCGTCAGTAGGAGAAAATATGTTGAGGATAATGGCAGCAGTGATTGCGCTGATGTGGAGTACAGGCGTTTTTGCGGTGAATTCCTCCTCGATGTCGCTGCTCGACAATCGTTTCCGTGTGGATCCAACCATTTCACAAATTACTTTTGTTGTGTATCGCGAAAAGTCATCCCAACCCGTGGTGCTTGTGCGGCCTGATGGTAAGAAATATTACGCTTGGCAACATAGCGATAATGTGCGTTGGTATCAAGAACCCACAATGGATATCATTTCAATTGATAAGCCAATGCCTGGCCCTTGGCAGGCCATAGGCAAGGTTTCCTCACAAAATAGCATCAAGCTTATTTCTCATCTGCAACTTGATACTGATCTGTTTCCTACGCGCTTATACCTTGGTGAAGTGATAAAATTTACCGCGCGATTAACCTCCGACGGTAAGCCTTTATTGTTGAGAGACTTTCTCGATAGAGTCAACTTAAAAGTAACCTTTACTAAATACGTTGAAAATGAAGAAGATCTGATTAAAGAAGCGCGTCCATTACCGGAAGTGATTGGTGAATTTGCCGATGATGGACGTGGTTTAGATGAACAGCCAGGTGATGGCATTTTCACTGTAGCGCTGCCTATCACTCCAATGCCGGGTAAGTATCGCGTTAGGATCACCTCTGGCAACGGCGTGTTTTTACGCGCCCAAGAGCAAGAGGTGCTGGTTTACCCAGCTCCAGTATCAACCACCTTTATCCAATCTCGTGTTGATGGTGCGCCACATCAAATTGTTTTTTCGGGTGAGCAAGGAATGATAGCCCCAGGCTCCATCGTTGCCCATGTCGAACATGCGAATATTTATGATGATATCTTTATTACTGAGGGGCAGTCAGAAAAAGAGGCGCTAAAGTTAAGTTTAGAAATTCCATACAATGGAGACAACGGTAACTATCGTTGGTCTGGAAAGTTGTATGCGACAGAGCTTGCCAGCCAGCGTCCACTTTACTTCCCGCTTGCTGAGCATACTTACAGCGTGGTTGATGATGTCAACATTGAGGAGACTCGCCGTTTGCAGATGGAAGAAGAAATCCAGCAGCGTAAGCTTGAACAGGAGCAGTTGATTATTCAGATGAGAGAAGAGGCAACGAGTCGCAGTATTATGTTCATTGTTATTGGTAATATTGGTGCGATATTGATTGGGCTTTTGGCGTGGTTTGTGATGCGTAAGATTAAAGCGAAAAAGGCGTTGCAACCCGAATTACAGTTGAATATGCCGAAGAAATAACAAGAGATGTTGCCGAGTTGGCAACCTCTTGATTCTGTATTCCAGTCATAAAAAAGGGCGTTGAAAACGCCCTTTGACATTCAATAAATTGACTTACGCAACATCATTTATTGCCGGATATTGAGGCTTTGCGGCCAGTTCCTGTGGCGCAAAATCATCGACATTAATGGTATACAAACGATGAGCCTCAGCTTCCGTTAATAGCTGTGCTTCTTGTTCGGTTAGAATTTTTTGTTGTAAGCCAATGGCGGCCACTTCATCTAAACGCAAGAATGGACGGCGTTGATTGGTGACGCTGCACACTTTATCGAACAAAGGCTCTGCACGTAAAATGATGTCCAGTGCTTGTTCAATCTTACCCGCCGCATTATGCGCCGTTGGGGCGAGATATTGGTTGCGACCGATGCGTGAACGAGTTTCACTCGGTGTTTGCAGGATCTGCGCAACTTGGCTATCTAATTTATCACTAGGTGCTTTGCGTACTCGACCAATCGGCATCAACAATATACGAAGTACCTTACCAATCGCTTTGTTCGGGAAGTTGGTTAAGAATTCATCAATGGCGACTTCCGTCTGCTTCAAACTGTCTTGTAGACCCCAATGAACCAAAGGAAGATCCTCCACGGGACGACCATCATTTTCAAAACGCTTAAGTGTGGCAGAACTGAGGTAGAGTTGGCTCAAAATATCGCCAAGGCGTGCTGACAAACGCTCTTTACGTTTGAGAGAGCCTCCCAATACAGCCATCGAAATATCAGAAAGCAGTGCTAAGTTAGCGCTGTAACGGTTTAGTTGTTGATAGTAGCGTTTGGTTGCATCATTAGTCGGTGCAGATGAACCCAAACCATCGGTAACACCAAACCAAATACTGCGCACAAGATTACTCATGGTGAAGCTGACGTGACCTGCAAGAGCGGCGTCAAATTTCTCAACGGCATCAGAATCTTGTGAATAAGCGGCGTTCATTTCTTCTAAAACATAAGGATGACAACGGATCGCGCCTTGACCAAAGATGATCATTGAGCGAGTCAGAATATTGGCCCCTTCGACGGTTACGGCAATCGGTGCACCTTGGTAGCTGCGAGCTAAAAAGTTAGCAGGTCCAATACAAATCCCTTTTCCGCCCACAATGTCCATTGCATCAATAATGCTGCGTTGACCACGGTGGGTGCAGTGGTATTTGACTATAGCGGAAATGACCGAGGGTTTTTCGCCCAGATCAATACCAGCTACGGTTAAATTGCTCGCCGCATCCATCACATAAGCGTTACCACCTAAACGTGCTAATGGCTCTTCGACACCTTCCATATGGCCAATTGGTTGCTTAAATTGACGACGAATCCGAGCGTAAGCTCCTGTTGCTAGCGCCGCAGTTTTAATTCCGCCAGTCGAGTTAGAAGGTAACGTAATGCCACGTCCAACCGATAAACACTCTACAAGCATACGCCAGCCTTGTCCTGCCATGCTTGGTCCGCCAATAATGAAATCAAGCGGCACAAATAAGTCGTTAGCACGTGTCGGACCATTTTGGAATGGAACGTTCAATGGCATGTGGCGATTGCCAATTTCAACTCCTTTTAAGTGGGTTGGGATGAGCGCACAAGTGATGCCAAGCTCTGTTTTATCCCCAAGTAAGCCGTCAGGATCGCGCAGTTTGAATGCTAGGCCTAATACGGTTGCAACCGGGGCGAGCGTGATGTAGCGCTTGTTCCACGTTAGGCGCATCCCTAACACTTCTTTTCCTTCCCATTTCCCTTTACATACCACGCCAAAATCAGGAATTGAACCTGCATCGGAACCTGCTTCTGGGCTGGTTAATGCAAAGCAGGGAATCTCTTTACCTTCCGCTAAACGTGGCAGGTAATGGTTTTTCTGATCTTCAGTACCATAATGTTGTAAAAGTTCGCCCGGGCCTAAAGAGTTCGGTACACCAACGGTGGATGAAAGCACTCCAGATACACCCGTTAGCTTTTGTAGCACAATGGATTGTGCATAAGCTGAAAACTCCAAGCCGCCGTATTGTTTTTTAATGATCATGGCGAAGAATTTATGATCTTTTAAATATTGCCAAACCTCAGGAGGTAAGTCGGCTAATTCATGCGTAACTTGATAATCGCTAACCATGGCACACACTTCGTTGACTGGTCCATCAATAAAGGCTTGCTCTTGTGCACTTAATGTCGGCGCTGCAATTTTGTGTAGTTTGTTCCAGTTCGGTTTGCCTTTAAACAGTTCAGCTTCCCACCAAACGGTTCCTGCATCTAATGCCTCTTTTTCGGTTTGTGACATTGCTGGCAGCACTTTTTTGAACAGTGTTAATGCTTTTTCGCTAATCACGCTTTGACGGATAGAGGGAACGGCTAATAAAGCGATAGCCGCTAAATACAGCAACCATCCAATCACCCCGGTGTAATCCAGCAGGGTAAGAACCACCATGGTTACCGTTAGCGCAACTAATGCGCTAAAAAGTGACATTCGGTGGTAGAGGCACACACCGAACACGGTGAGAAAACCAAGTATAGAGAGCAAGATGTCCATAATTTCATTCCTTTGAGACTGTATTCACGCCATTGCGGCTGATTTTTGTCAGTGCATTGGAAAGTGTTGTTAGTCGTCTCGTTTATGTAAGTGGTCTAACCAGTGCTAAGTGTAATCAAATTATTAACGAAATGTAAAACCTTGTATTGTTCAAAAAGTGATCCATGTAGGGCAAAACCTCAAAATAAATAACCCATAGAGGGCTTTCTGGAGTGGGAAGCGGGAGAAAACAACAATTCTTGAAGTCGAACTATCGACAGAAAGGATGGTTTGGGTAAACTCAAGCCTGTTACTGGCTCTTGATTGATGGAGCCTATCGGTAAACAGATTAAAAAGAGAATATATCTATGTACCAGGATTTAATTAAAAGTGAATTGACCGAAGCGGCTGACGTGCTAAACAAATTTCTTAATGATGAGCATAACATCGCTCAAATTGAGGCCGCCGCAAAACTGATTGCCGACTCATTTAAGCAAGGCGGAAAAGTGCTCTCTTGCGGCAATGGCGGTTCCCACTGTGATGCAATGCACTTTGCTGAAGAGCTAACGGGGCGCTATCGCGAGAATCGTCCGGGTTATCCTGGTATTGCTATTTCAGATCCAAGCCATTTGTCTTGCGTTAGCAATGATTTTGGTTACGATTTTGTATTCTCTCGCTATGTGGAAGCTGTGGGCTCAAAAGGCGATGTCCTGTTTGGCCTATCGACTTCTGGTAACTCGGGGAACATTTTGAAAGCGATTGAAGCGGCCCAAGCCAAAGGGATGAAGACCATTGCTCTGACCGGTAAAGATGGTGGGAAAATGGCAGGTTTAGCGGATATCGAGATTCGTGTCCCGCACTTCGGCTACGCGGATCGTATCCAAGAAATCCATATCAAGATCATCCACATAGTTATCCAACTGATTGAAAAAGAGATGGCGTAAGAAGTTCAACGCCGTTCTTTTCTTTTAATGTGTTTGTGGTTGCAAAAGGGAGTGCATTAAACCATGTGTGAATTGCTCGGTATGAGTGCCAATGTGCCGACTGATATTTGCTTTAGTTTTACTGGGTTGATTCAGCGTGGCGGCAACACGGGGCCGCATTGTGATGGTTGGGGAATCACTTTCTATGAAGGGAAGGGTTTTCGCACCTTTAAAGACCCTAACCCTAGCTTTCAGTCAAAAATTGCAGAGCTTGTGCAGAGTTACCCTATAAAAAGTCGGGCAGTGGTTAGCCATATTCGTCAAGCAAATCGGGGTGGGGTGAATTTGGAAAATACTCACCCATTCACTCGAGAATTGTGGGGGAGATATTGGACGTTCGCTCACAATGGACAATTGGCGGATCACCAGCAGCTAGAAACTGGACGCTATCGCCCTGTTGGTGAAACGGATAGCGAGCAAGCTTTCTGTTGGTTGTTAAAGCAGTTAGAAGCGCGTTATCCTGAACCGCCTCAAGATATGCTCAGCATGTTTCAATTCGTTGCGAAGTGTTGCGATCAACTTAAGCAGCAAGGTGTGTTTAATATGCTACTTTCTGATGGTGAGTTTGTGGTGACCTATTGCACGAATCATCTGTACTGGATTACTCGACGCGCCCCCTTTGGGAAAGCAAGTTTACTTGATGAAGATGTCGAGATTAACTTCCAAGAAGAAACAACGCCTGATGATGTTGTGTCAGTGATTGCGACTCAGCCACTGACGGGAAATGAAACTTGGCAACGAATGAAGCCAGGCGAATATGCGATTTTCCATTATGGCGAATACGTTGATGGCAATGCGCAGTCCTTAGCTGACATTCCGTTTGCCGCGGCAAAGCCAGGCTGCCAAGCACCTATTTAAGGTTTTTATTCTTAAGCTTGTCTATTTACTGCTGTTTGAATTGTATTTGAGATGACAATAAAAAAGGTTGCTGTTGAGGCTAATGCCGATCAGTTAAGGCCAAAGTGATCGGTTGAACGATCCTTCAGAGCTGTCAAAATCCAAGTGTATTTAATGCACTTGGATTTTTTTATGGATGTTTCTCAAGCTCTAAACATAATTAATG
>NZ_CAWPJH010000009.1:0-76641 GCF_963888445.1 Vibrio sp. B1-2 | reverse complement strand
GCCTTCGATAGAGATATAACATGGAGTTGGCATAGCTTAATCCTTATTGAGTGAATCAAAGCGATGTGAACCACATCGCACAGTTTGATGCTTCTCTACGCAAAAGAAATGCCAAATCAAAAAGAGCTATATATCAAGTAGTTAGAAAAACCCAGCAAACACTCAAGCAATAAATTGCTCGCGTGGGCAAAAAATTGCTCACGGTAACAAAATTTTTGCCCATCACACCTGCCGAAGAAAAAAAGTCTCTTCAGTTCGAATAAAGTCTGATCATTTACAATAAATGATTGATCGCTTTTGGGCTATATCAAGTCTGTCGGGGGCAGCTAAGCTAAAACAGTTTTTGCCCCAACACTCGCTAGATCAAATACTCTATAAAATTTAGGGGCGTGCATTTTTCCTACTAAATCTAATCCCAGCTCAGTAACGTCACTAGACTCTATTTTGGTGTCTAAATAGGCTAAATTAGAAAGGTGCTTGCTACGTTTTTACCACAGTTTGTCATTGATCAGTGATGTAGCACCCTTTTTAATTAAAGAATGTCCCTAAGTCATTGCTAGGTCTTATTCATCACAGAAATCACGAAATTATGTTGTTATTCTGTCTACATATAAAAATATAGGATAGATATTATGAAGTTATCTTTTGGTTCTCGTAGCCCCTACTTGGTGTTTTCGGACGAGCGACACTTTTATTATGCTTTAGGCTTCTTAGTTCGTTCAATTGAAACGCGAGCTTGCAAGTTAGTTTGGGAAAACAACCAACACCAAGGTGCTTGGGGGCATGAATGCCGTATTAAAATTTTTGATCGCCTCTTTGAGTTCAAAACTTTATATACTGGTCGCGTAAGTGCTGGAGTTGGTAACATTTTAGGTCGCATCAATTGTAACCAATATCTTGAGCATTTGACTTTACATCATAGTTTTAGCTTCCAGTCTGAACCTGATTATCAGTCAGTAAAAGCTACGGTGCCAACTGCTCGCCAACAGGATTTCGATGACGGCTACAGTGCTTGATACAAAATTTAGGCACTTGAACTGAAGTGGAGAGCTTTTTCTTGTACTCAGCCTGAATTTTTCTTTATTATGCATACACATTTGGAAGGGGTTCCCGAGTGGCCGAAGAAAGTAGACTGTAAACCTATTCGCACTGCATTCGATGGTTCCAATCCATCCTTTCCCACTACACTCTAAAAGCCAGCATATTGCTGGTTTTTTCATGTTTCTCGCCCCAAAAAAACCACAATAAAAAATAATCACATGTTAATCAACAAGTTAATTTAATGGTTCTTTTTATCCCTTCAAGTTTTGATTAAGTGTGTTAGAATGTGCATGTCAATAAATGAGGGTATATCATGCTAACGTACGTCAGCCTATTCAGTTCGGCGGGAGTTGGGTGCTTCGGTTTAAAAGAACTTGGGTTTAAATGTATCGCCACTGCTGAACTGTTAGAAAAGCGTTTAAACATCCAAAAATACAACAATAAGTGTGAGTATGATTCTGGATACATCTGTGGTGATCTTACTCAAAAAGACACGCATGACAGGCTTTACGGTGAAATAGCTGCCTACAAGCAGCGTAAAAAGCTTAAAGATATTGACCTCGTTGTGGCGACGCCTCCGTGCCAAGGCATGAGTGTGGCTAACCATAAGAAAAATGAGGAGCTTGGGCGTAACTCGCTAGTGGTTGAGTCTTTGAAGATTGTCAAAGAACAGCAGCCAAGGTTTTTTATCTTTGAAAACGTACGCGCGTTTCTTCAATCAGTGTGTACCGATCTCGATGGTGTCGATAAGCCTATCAAAGAGGCTATCCATACCAACTTGGGCCCAGACTACCAGATTGAAAGCAAAGTTCTTAACCTCAAGAACTATGGCGCGAACTCAAGTCGCACCCGTACACTTGTAATTGGTGTTAGAAGAGATCAAAAAGGCGTGACACCGCTCGATCTTTATCCAGATTTCCGCCCCGAGAAAACACTGCAAGACGTTATTGGTCACTTACCATATCTAAAAAAGATGGGTGAATTTTCTGAGGATGATTTCTTCCACTCATTCAGGCCGTATAAAGAAGAAATGTTGCCTTGGATTAAGGCCACTCCTTACGGCAAGAGTGCATTTGATAATACCGACGACAAGCTAAAGCCGCACAAGGTTGTCGATGGACAAATTGTGGTGAACCAGAGCAAAAATGGCGATAAGTATCAACGTCAGCTTTGGGATAAGGTCGCGCCTTGTATTCACACACGCAACGATTGTTTGCCAAGCCAAAACACTGTCCATCCGGTGGATGACCGCGTTTTCAGTATTCGTGAATTGATGCTGATGATGTCGATCCCTGAGTCTTTTCAATGGTTCCCAAGTGGTACTGTACCAACCAACGCTGCTAATTATGAAGTAAAAAATCAGTTTAGAAAGAAGACTGATATCAATATTCGCCAATGCTTGGGTGAAGCGGTGCCTAGCGCCGTGTTCGGTGAAATAGGGCGTAAGATCATAGGTGTGAAGTCTCCTCGTTTATCTGAAAAACAGATCGCTGATACCATCCGAGAGTATCACTTGGAAGACATGGCAACACTTTACAAGTTCGTTGAGAAGAACTGGCAAGACTATGCATCACAAGACATGTTCAAAATCTGTGAGTTAGCCAACGCAGAACGACTTGATACCGCTGCATATTACACCGACCAAGAAATCTGCTTTTCAGCAATAGCGCCGTTACCGGAGATTAGTTCTGACACCTTACGCGTACTAGAGCCGGCGGTTGGTGTGGGTAACTTCTTGCATCAAATTGTCAAAAAGTATCAAGGTAAAAAACTGATCATTGATTGCGTGGACATCAACAAAGATTCGATTGAACTTTGTAAACTGCTGATCAACAAATACATCTCGCTCGATAATGTAGAAATCAATTTTTTTAATGAAGACTTCTTACTGCTAGAAACCAACAAAACCTACGATGTGGTTGTTGGTAATCCGCCGTACATGAAAATCAAAGATAACAGCCTGCTTAGTAAGTATCGTCGTGGCTTGGCGAACCAAACTACTAATAACATTTTCTCGTTTTTTATTGAGAAATGCAGCAAGTTGGGCAAGCATGTTTCATTAATTGTACCAAAAGCGCTACTAAATGCGCCGGAATATATGAAGACGCGAAAGTTGCTAGAAATGCACACACTGCTGCATATCAACGATTACAATGAAAAAGCGTTCGATGTGAAAATTGAGACTGTTTCAGTTACTTACACAACTTCCAAGCCTAAAAACCACAGTCAGGTGAGCGTTTACTCTTACCTGAACAAGGCTTACTTTGTGCTTGAGCAAGACTACTTGACTCATAACTACTTCAATAGTTGGTTGTTGTATCGTAATGAATGGTTTGATGAGATTTTCCAGACCCTAGAGTTTGGTAAGTTTAAAGTTTTTCGTGACCGTCAAATCACCAAGAAACACACGAAAAAGCAGGGTAAATATCGCGTAATTAAGTCGCGCAATATCGGCCATGGGGACATCAAAGACATTGAAAATTACGATTGCTATGTGGATGATATCTCAGAATTCGCAGTGAAAAAGTATCTCGATGCCAATGTAATTCTGGTGCCGAACCTGACCTACAATCCACGCGCAACACGCCTGCCAAAAGGCAGCGTGGCTGATGGTTCAGCGGCAATTTTATATACCGATGATGTGGTGACCGATGATAATATTGATTACTTCTCAAGTTCTGAGTTTAATCAGTTTTATCGCATCGCGAGAAACTATGGTACACGTTCGATGAATATCGACAGTGTTTCAGTGAGTTACTTTGGGATGAAACGCTAATCTAATAATGCAGCTTGAAGATTGTTATTAAAAAAATAGCAGGTATGACGCCTACTATTTTTTTACTCAAGTTTTGAGCGCCTAGGTGGCAAAGCTAGTTGATATATGCCGCAGCAATTTTATGTCTGATCTCTTCCACGCCCATCCCCTCGGTAAGCAAATCGGAATCTAACCCTGTGTTCACTACATTGATGAACTCATTCAAGCTATAAAACTCATCAAATTGAGAGAAGACCGAGCGTTCAATGCTGTCTAATTTCGCGAGTAGGCCAACCAGTTGGTAAGACTTTGATACGGTCTGAGTGTTGCCATTGGGGTGTGCGTAGGCTAGGTGCTGCCCTGGCGTTAGTAATATAAGGTTTTCAAGCGTATCAGAAAGCTCAGGGAAGACTGCTTGAGGGAAAATATGGTGCACATGGCTAGCCTCCAATTCCTTAAAGCGATTCACCTCACTCTTGCCCTCATGGTAGCGACGTACACTCTTCTTCGCTTTGTTGACGTGGTAGACCTCAGTGGTCGTTTCCTCTGGAATTTGCTCAAGGAATGTGGCCCTTGGCATGTCTTTCGGTTTGTTTAGGTCTCTAAAGTTAGGACGGTTGTAAATGAGATCTTGGTAAGGGATTGGCCCTGATGACAGATGCCCATCTTTTGAACCATGTGAGGATCTAGCAAAGGCGATGGGATTCAGCACTTTAGGGAATATTCGGTTACATTCCGTAACGCCATTAATCTTGGTGTAGTTGATGATAAAGCTGCTGTAGCTCTCTTTAAGATCTGAATAGTTGACCTTGTTCGGGCTAGCAAAGAACTGCTCAAATTTAGGGTAAAGACCGCTATCACGCATTACTTTTGTTAGGTAACTGACGACAAAATTTAGAGTGTTACGCTCGCTGGCAGCAATGTAACTAAGAAAGTCCTCATTGGCGACTCTGTAGAGGGTGGCGTTTCCAGATTTTCCTGTTTCTTGGAGTACACCTGCTTGTGTCAGAGCTTTGATTGGCATCGATGCGACTTTATCATATTCACGAGCAGCGCCAGGATCACTGATTGCTGGCTTTTTGAAATGCCCTGCCATCACTTCATTTAACTCATCGGAATACATGACATTCTTCACGGTAAATGTTTGTTGGCCGTTTTCATGCATCTCTAAAATGACATCACTAACCGAGCAAAGCACGTCTAATGTACACTTTTGGTCAAAGTAGCGGCCATTACCATTAAGACGAAGATCTAGATTCAGTGAATCGAAATGCGCCTCAATACTTTCTTTAATTTTTCTCACAGGTTGACTTGCCTCAAGGGGTACTGCATATATCCCATTGAATCTACAAAGTTATTAAGGAACGCACAATGTTTTTGTACTTTTTTAGTGTAAGCGTTGGCAAACCCTATTGCCGAGACTGTCGATAATTGAACGAAACAATCGTTCAACTTTTGCAAGTGACACTAGCTTTAGCAATTGATAGTTAACGATAGTTTTTGTTATTTGCGCTTAATCCCAAGTGTTGAACAAGCACGATGTCTAGATATGTAAATTGTACGAACGCCGTCAAAGGTGATGATATCTTGATGATTTTTTAAGAAAATTATCATACTAGCTTGCCATACTAAAACTAATTCGACGAACCACAATTTAAGTACGAACTCTAAGAAGCTTTTGTACAGAAAGGTTTTTGAAATTGGTCAATCTTTATTATCATCTCCTTAGATTTGGCATTAGTGATGCGCCTAAAAAATGATCAAACCTTAGCATTCACATTGATAAAAAATGCATGAAAAATCCACATTTCCGATGAAACTATTTTGTCCTCTAACAACACTATTGCGTTGCAGCAAGCTTCCGACATTAGTGTAGACAAAACACACTGAATTTCTGCACTGGCTTAACAACGAAAATTCTGGAAAAATGCTGAATGTGACAGAAATCCATTAAAATTCAGCCTCAACCGGGAAGTTTTCTGGAAAATGCCGCAAGACTAGAGCAGACAAAGCTTTACAGATTAATTCCAGAAATTACGTGTGGTAGTATGGCGATACCATGAGAAACTAAATATATTCTTTATCGTAAAATAGCAGCGAGTCATAAGCCGCCTCGCTGCTGTTTAAATTACGAATAGATATATCGCAATGAAATATAAAAATAAAAAGTAATATTCCTCAATCTACTCTTTCTGAATTGGGGCTTCTAAGTTATAAGATTCGTATATCCTAGTAATCTCTCCGGAACGACGCATTTCAGTTAAAATATTCTCTAGCTGATCGATATACTGATAGTTCGCCGATCGTTTAGGCACACTAAAAAAACGACCATTTAGGTAAATGTTTTTATAACTTATTTTCTTTAATTTAGGGTCATTTTCAAAAAGATTAAGCCCATGCTGTTCAGAGGTGATAGCAAGATCGATTCGACTAGCCTCTAGCATATTAATAATTTGTTCTACGCTAGTGACAAAACTGATTTTTAATTTGTCTGTATTTTGGTTGAATTGGTCACTATAAAAACTGCCATTGAGTGCACCAATAACAAAACCTCGGCTGACAATTTCATCAAAACTATTTGCATCAATATTCGAGTTCGTCCGAGTAAAATAAAACACCTCTCTTTCACCATACCCCATTAATAATGGGTGAAGAAACTGTTCTCTCTCTTCATCCATAGAGTGCAGAGGAATAAGATCAACTCCACCCTGTGGTGCAACACCAATGGTTCTTGCCCAAGGAACTTTTGTCCAATGGACTTTATGCCCCAACTTAAGAATAACCTGGTTAATCACATCGCCACCAGGGCCTTTACACTCACCATTTTCAAAATAAAGATAGGGCTTTCTATCTCGGCAATGCCCCTCCCACGTAACATTCGCTAAAAGTGGGGCTGACATAAATAGGCTTAAGCAACCAATGATGAATATCCGTATAAACTTTATCATATCGCTTCCTTTAATTAATCAATTAATCCTAATTTTAAATACTTTTAGGAATAACTTCAGTATAGTCACTAAGTGGCAATTTTTCTTATATCTCATGAATAACGGCTCATCAATATCATCTAAGAATATACCCAATAGCAAAAGTAATCCTGTCATAAATATAACCTCAGAATATGCTCTTAAAGATAATTAAAATCCCACCAAAGTAATTTTCCCTTGGGCTAACGCCCCCATTTGGCAGGAAAAATCGACCCGTTTATCCGCTTCTTTGGCAAATAGGGTTTCGAGCTTTTCAAACGATTGAGGGATAAAACTGATATTTTTTAACTTCAAGCTTTTGCGGGTTTGATTATCAAGAAACGCTAATGCGGAAGTACTTAATACTTTCTGGCAAGTATCGAGAATATCTTTACTGACCATTTTGCTGTGTACCGCTTGTTGTAGTTGCTCTTTGGTAATGCTGGGGTTGCCTTTAGCAAAGACACAAACGGCGTAGATATCAAGCAGTGCCACCGCGCGCGGCTTTTGCGTTTCGCCATCTTCATAGACTGCCATCAAACAAGGAATTTTACTCTCATCAAACGATTGGCGACGAATATTATTCAGCACGATATCAGCACCTACCGCTCTTTTTAGCAGCTTCTCTAGCTGCGAAAGCTTTGGTAAAGCCAACTCATCTTGCAGCTCGACCATTTCATCTAATTCAATGCAGCTCTCTTCCGCTCCTTGCACTAAAGGAAGCAACTTTTGGTGCAGTTCACCATCGTCAAACGGTTTCGATAACACAAACGACGCTCCAGCTTCAAGCGCCTGTTTGATTTGTTGCTCATCGGCCACCGTGGTGAGCATTGCCACTTTTATCCCGAGCTTACGTTTGGTTATCGCTTGTGTCAGCTCCAGCCCCGTCATGCCGGGCATGTGCCAATCTGTTAAGACAATATCCGGCTGCCAACTGCCAATCAGCTTGAGTGCGGCCTTACCATTGTCTGCCTTTTGAATGGACAAACGTCGGTAGCCAAACGCCTCTAAGGCTCGTCTGACTATTTCAAGTGTCGCTTTACTGTCATCAACAATGAGAATCTTCACAGCACATTTTTCTATGACCTAACTTGTTCAAAGTATAGGCACATTTTTTTACAACAACTAAACTTACCTGAAAATACAGCAACAAAAGTGGGTTTATGTGATGCCAATACAAGAGTTCCTCACCGAAAAGGTTTTATCGCTCTTAGCGATCGATCTCGGGCTTATTATCTTGTTGGCTTGGTTTTTTATCCTACTGCTGATCCTGCGTGAATTTAGGAAATTTGCGCATGGTTTTACTCGTAGTAAAAGTGATAGCGATGAAGACACGCTTCATTTATGCCAACAATCCGTTGAAAATGCGTTGAACTACACCGCAGAGCATAGCTCGACTCTGAATGATTTAATCATCATTCAAAAAGCGCTCGAGCAACAGGTTTCTCTCATCAAAAATTCCTCTTCTCAGGGCATTAGTGCCGAAGATCAGGCTTCAATTGATGAGCTCAATGAGAAATTGAGTAAATCGCATAAGTTGATCCGCAAACTGAAAGGCGATCTCGATAAAAGTGTGAAAGGGCTACGAGTGACTCGTAAAAAACTCTTTGCTCAAACTGATACCGTTGACAGTTTGAAAGAAGAAAAAGCCACCATCGAAAAAGAGTTTGAACAGTTAGAAGCGGAATACATTAAGATCAGTAAAGCAGGTGATTTCTACGAAATGGCAAAAAATTATCAAGCCGAGAAAAAAGAACTACTAGAGACCATTGAGAAATACAAAGAGCAAGCCAAACAAGGTGGCACTTCTGTCGATGTCGAAGCGATGAAAAAACAGTTGTATCACATCAGTAAAGAAAAAGATTTTATCGAACAACGCTATCTACAGTTACTCGAAGAGGGAAAGAAAGAGTAGCGCTGCCGCCATTTCTGACGGCAAACTGAGACACTTATTTAACGCAAATCACATTGAGTAATGAGGAACCTTTCAGTTGGCTGACTTTACCGTTGGTAAAAAGCCCTTTTTGCGACCATCCCCAATAAGGTAAGTGCATTGGCCATTGGTTACTGTCCATCTGTTTTGAATCCAAAAGGCGTTGCCACTCTTCTTCCGTTACCAAGCGCATCGCCATTTTTTGGCAGGTTTTTTCTGCCACCTCATAGTTTAGACGGCTCCATGCTAAGCCATGTTCCATATAGAACTGTTCATCACTCGAACGTAAATGAGGCACCACAAACAGCAAACCGTTTGCGGTGGTGCTCAAACGAATTTCAACCGCTGGCGGAACATTAAGAGCTGGCGCTTTGGTTGATGGTTTCGTTGATAATGGCGAACTCGCCATTTCCACTTGTGGTTTCGGTAAAGACTTCTTGGTGATTTGTTTTGCGGCAGACGTTGCTTGAGCGGAAGTTGTCTTTTTTATCGGCGAGCTAGACTGTGCGCGCCCTTTGACAACCTCACGAATGAAAGCTTCTTTGTAACCGGGGATTTGCTGGATAAGAGGCAGTTCTTTTTTTACTTGCTCATAATCAGTATAAGGACCGATTAAGCAACGATACGTTTTCGCTTCTGGTTTTAGCCATACATCGGTAGAAATATGGGTATAAAACGCTTTGGCTTTCAGCAAAGATAATGGCTTATTTAACACACCACACTGAATCCAAAAAGTGGATGATTGCCCTTTGGGCTTTTTCTTTCCCCATAAACCTTGCCCTATTGGGCATGCTTTATCAAGAATGGGCAGCTGATCGACAGAAGCTTGAGTCGCATCACAAAGAAAATCGTCCGCCCAAGCGGGTTGAAATAAAGCCAGCGACGCCAACACCGTTAGGCTTGATGTCACACACAGGGTCGTTTTCCGCATCAGGGTCATCATATTGAGTCCATATACTTGCTTAATAGTAGTGACAACATTACCGATTCAATGTTCCCTAGTTCAATAGATTTAGATTGGGTATAACAAAAATACTAGCAAAAAAAGAGCCGCATTTGACGGCGGCTTTTAGTTTAGGGATTTTCTTTAGCAAAAATCAATTGCCACATCACCCTTTGTAAATTTTTGGGTTAAAAACATCGCGTAGCCAGTCACCCAACAGATTGATCACCAACACTAATGTGACTAGTACAAAACCAGGGAAAGCCGTAATCCACCAAGCGCCAGAGAAGATGTAGTTAAAGCCCATGCTAATCAAAGCACCCAATGATGGCTGATCGACTGGCAAACCTAAGCCTAGGAAAGAGAGTGCCGCTTCAGACATGATCGCATTGGCAATTTGTACAGTTGAGATAACCAAAATAGGCGATAAACAGTTAGGTAAAATATGGCGAAACATGATGCGTGGCGATTTAAAACCCATCACACGAGCCGCTTCCACATACTCTTTTTTCTTCTCGGCGAGCACTGACGCACGAATTGTCCGCGCGTATTGTGGCCACTCAGCCACGCCAATAATCACCACCAGCATCACAACCGCATACTGACTATAAAATTCACTCCCAAAACTGGCTTTGAAAATTGCCGAAACAATGATCGCCACCATCATGGTTGAAAACGATAGCTGTACATCGGCAAAGCGCATCAAAAAGCTATCAATACGCCCACCAAAGTAGCCAGCGGAAAGGCCAATCACGATACCAAGTAGCAACTGTAAACCGACCGC
Organism: Vibrio sp. B1-2; assembly: GCF_963888445.1. NCBI lineage: Bacteria > Pseudomonadati > Pseudomonadota > Gammaproteobacteria > Vibrionales > Vibrionaceae > Vibrio > Vibrio sp. B1-2. The sequence goes on along the minus strand of NZ_CAWPJH010000009.1, from coordinate 66,219 downwards.
CAAAAAGCCAATCGTCAGTGATAGACGCGAACCATACAGTATGGTCGACAAAATATCGCGCCCTTGCTCATCCGTGCCGAGAACAAAGCGCTCATCGGCTCCCTCCATCCAAGAGGGAGGTAATTCTGCATCCATCAGATCAATCGATGATAGGTCGTACGGGTTACTGGGGGCAATGAGTGGCGCAGCGACAGACAAAGTTAAGAATACCAAAAAGATGACGAAGCTGGTCATCGCCACTTTATCACGCAAGAAATAGTACAAAAAATCAGACTGTTTAAAACGCTCCCAACGAGATGGAGCAGCAGCAAATTGGCTCATGATTAAGCTCCTTTTCCAGTAAGGTTCACAGTCGGGTTAATCAGACCGTATAACAGATCGACAATGGTGTTGGTGACAACGAAAATCAGGCCAACGAATATGACGTAAGCGGTGATCAGCGGAGTATCAACTCGGTTGATCGCTTCAAGGAAAAGAAAGCCCGTACCCGGCCACTGAAAAACAGTCTCGGTTAAGATGGTGTAGGCCACCATAGTCCCAATTTGTACACCGCCGACGGTTAGCACCGGTAACATGGTATTTTTAAGTGCATGTTGGTAGTAAATTTTGTTCAATGCCAAGCCCTTAGCTTTAGCAAATTTGATGTATTCCGAGCTCAGCACTTCCAACATTTCAGAACGCACTAAACGAATAAACAGCGGCAGCATGATCGACGCCAGTGAAACACAAGGCAGCACCAAATGTGCTAATCCATCAGCCGTGAAAAAGCCAGATTCCCAACCCAACCAATTGGCGGTTTCCCCTCGTCCATACGATGGTAACCAACCTAACGTGATCGAGAAAACGTACATCAACATAATCGCAGTTAAGAACACTGGGATAGAAATACCAATACTGCTGCCCGCCATCACCACTTTGGTAAAGAAGCTTTTGGGATGAATGGCTGTGTAAACCCCTAATGGAATGGAACAGACAATGATGATTACGGTCGCACCGAGCACAAGCTCTAACGTTGCGATTAATTTATCGAGAATAACGTCTACCGCAGGACGTTTGAAAAAGTAGGACGTGCCTAAATCACCCTGCACCGCGGCCGTAATAAAACGAGTATATTTGGCAATGAAAGGATCATTCAGTCCAAGTTCATCGCGCAGCGCTTGGCGCTCGCTTTCTGAAACAGACTGCCCAACAAGCTCACGCAATGGGTCGCCTAAGTTATCCTGAATGGCAAACGCCACCAGACTGATCACAAACATCACTATCAGTGCCTGAAACAGGCGCTTGACCAGAAACGAAAACATTCCTTGCCCCTTAAACTATCCATGATGGTTCTTTTTAAAATTGAATTAACTTTAATAGGAACGAAAAAATTCAGCCTAAAAAATGACACTCGACCCGACTGAAATAAAGCAAAGTGCAGAGATCTTAATAAGGCATCCAAGCGGATGCCTTGAGTGACTTAAGCGCCGCCCACATCACATGAGCGGCCAACTTAAGTAATTACTCGCTAACGACTAGGTCGCCGAAATAAGGGAATTCCATCGCGTTAACAATCGGTTTGATATCTAAAGTAGATTTCGCACCCCACGCTAGGTTTTGCCAATGCAGTGGAACAAATGCTGCGTCGTTGTACAAAGTCACTTCGACTTTTTGCAGCATCTGTGCACGTTTCGCAGGATCGGTTTCTACGTTTGCCGCTTCAACCAACTTATCCACTTCTGGATTTGAGTAGTGACCACAGTTGTACTGGCCTTTACCACTCTCTTCGTTACGTGTCATGGTTAAGAACTCGGTGAAGTTTGCTGAGTCTTCAGTATCTGAGTGCCAGCCAATCATTAGCAGATCCGCGGCGCACTTATCAAACTCAGGCCAATATTGCGCTTTTGGCATGGTTTTAAGATCAACCTTAATACCAATTTTCGACAACATCGCCGCTGCAGCTTGTGCAACTTTCGCATCGTTCACATAACGGTTGTTTGGCGCGATCATGGTGAGCGTCAGCCCTTTCTCATAACCAGCCTCTTTCATCAGCTCTTTCGCTTTTTTCAAATCAAAACGAGGCACAAGGTTCGCGTCATAACCAGAATAACCCGCTGGGCCTTGTTGGCCAGCTGCTGTCGCAAAACCTTTCATGATTTTGTCAACGATACCTTGGTTGTTGATGGCGTGAACAATGGCTTGACGCACACGAACATCTTTCAGTGCTTCATTGCTGTTTTGGTTCATTTGGAAGGTGATGATGCGCGTACCCGGTAAGGTCACAAGATCAATACCTTTGGCTTCTTCCACACGTTTATGATCGTTTGGCGCAACAGGTGCAATCATATCCACATCACCCGAAAGGAGCGCCGCAACACGAGTGGCATCTTCTTTAATCGGTACTAAGGTCAGTTTGTCTACGTTGCCTTTTGATGCGCTATCCCAATAATCTTTAAAGCGTTCAAATTCCACTTTTACGCCTTGTTCGCGGAAAGTCACTCTAAATGGGCCAGTACCAGAAACGTTGGTCGAAGCAAACGAGTTACCGTGCTTCACAATTTCAGATTTCTCTTTACCATCAGCCGCTTTGCCCGAATAGAACTTGCTGTCCATAGGGAAGATGTAGGTTGCGGTTTGTAGAACCAGCGGATAAGCGCCTTTGGATACGATCTCGACGGTGTAATCATCCACTTTGACCATCTTTTCATACGGTTCAAAAATAGCTTTGAAATCAGGAGAATCTTGTAAACGATCGAACGTCCAGACCACATCGTCTGCCGTCATTTCGTTACCTGAATGGAATTTCACCCCTTTACGCAGCGTAAAACGGAACGTTGTATCATTGACACGTTCCCATTTCTCAGCAAGGCGAGGTTCAAAATCAAATGTCTGGGTGTAACGAACAAGAGGATCAAACACCATGTGAGACATTTGTAGCGTACCACCAGATAGCTGCTCATGCGGGTCAAGTGACACTGGGTCAGCATCATAAGCGACGGTAATATTGGCCGCGCTAGCTGCAAAGCTTAAGCCTGCCGCCATCAAAGCTACTGTTAGTTTGCTTTTCATGGTTTTCATTGCATAACTCCTTATGCGGGAATCCAAATCCCTAGTTGTTGTAATTGCTTCTGTTTATTCATTCCAAGCACGCTTGGTCATGATATCTCTATCTGTAACTTTTTTGGCTTACGCCGTTACTGCATCTTCTCTTAAGCCCGTAAACTCAGGCATTAAAGAAATCAAATGCTGGCTGTATTGGTGTTGAGGTGACTTAAACAACTGCTCTGTAGGGGCGACCTCCAGTAAGGTCCCCATTTGCATGACCCCGACACGATCGCACATTTGGCGGATCACAGGTAAATCATGGCTGATGAACAGCATGGTCAAATTGAGCTCATCTTGCAGATCTTTCAATAGGTTTAAGATCTGCGCTTGCACAGACACGTCGAGCGCGGACGTAGGTTCATCACAAATCAATAAGCGAGGACGCGTGGCGAGTGCGCGAGCAATCGAAATACGTTGACGTTGACCGCCGGAAAACTCGTGCGGATATTTCACTCCCGCCATCTTACCTAGGCCTACGTGCTCTAAAAGATCATGCACAATTTGCCGTGTTTCCGCTTCGCTACGGGTTAATTTATGAAAATGAATCGGCTCGGCAATGATATCGAAAATCTTCATTCTCGGATTCATTGAGGTATAAGGGTTTTGAAACACCATCTGCATCTGGCGGCGCATCGGACGGCGCTCTTTTTCCGATTTCAGCGCAGTAAGATCAATCCCTTCAAAACAGACTTTGCCTGAGTTTGGAGCGTACAGGCCCGCAATCACGCGTGCGATGGTTGATTTACCGGAACCTGATTCCCCAACCAAACCAAAAGTTTCCCCTTCAAACACCTCGAAACTGACGTCATTTGAAGCTTGGACATATTCACGGCGACTTTCAAACAATGAGTCTTTGGTCGTAAAGCGTAAATTCACGTTTTCCACTGTCAGCAGTGGGCCTGTGTATTGGCGATTATCTTGGCTCTGACCCAACCAATGGTTTTTAACATCCAGTGGTTTTAACTCACTTGCCTCTTCGATATAGCTCACCAGCGGAAAGCGATCGAGTTTTTTATCTGAGCGAGGAACGGCGGAAATCAAACTGCGCGTATAGGAGTGATCCGGAGCGCCCAACACTTTAGCTGTCGGTCCAAATTCAACCAAGTCACCGCGATACATCACCGCGACGCGATCCGTCACGTTCGAGACCACACCCATATCATGGGTGACCAGCATACAACCAACATTGTTTTTAATGCATAGCTCGCGGATGAGGCTCAAGATTTGATCTTGAATAGAAACGTCTAATGCAGTGGTCGGTTCATCGGCAATAATAAGATCAGGTTCACCCGCCAGCGCAATGGCAATCACAACACGTTGACGCATGCCACCAGAGAATTGGTGTGGATACTGCTTCAAACGGTTTTCAGGCTGAGGAATACCCACTTGCTTCATCAAAGAAAGTGCACGCTGATACGCTTCTTCCTCAGTCACTTTCATATTGGCGTGGATGGTTTCTGTTAGTTGATGTTCAACAGTAAATAGCGGATTAAGCGACGTCATTGGGTCTTGAAAAATAAAACCAATTTTAGAGCCGCGAACTTGGCGCATCTGCTCAGGCGATAGGCCTGAAATCTTCTCACCATCTAAGAACACATCGCCACTGGCAATGAGACCGGGTGGGCTCAATAAATCGATAACCGCATTACCTACGGTCGATTTTCCGGCGCCTGATTCTCCCACAACCCCAACAATTTCACCCCGCTCGATATTAAACGAAAGCGATTTCACAGCAACGTGAACACCATGACGCGATGGGTATTCAATACGCAGGTTTTTTACTTCTAAAAGTGACATCCCAGACCTCTACGACTTGGGCAGTGTTGTGCCCTGTCTGTAACTACCTTTGAACAACAAAGCGTTCAAAGCCAGTAAAAATGAATCCATTCATACCAGTACAATATTCTGGTAATTAACAAGGCCATCAATTTGGCAAATATTTCACAGAAAAGCAACATCGATAGGATAAAAAGTCGATATCAAATCAAACCAAAGCAGTAACATCGTATTTTTATGCACCACATATGCATTAATCATTGGTCTGACCAATATTCTAGCACGCAGTAATACACCCCAAAACATAGACGTTAAGCCTAAGAAAACGCCAATTTACCATGCATTCTAAAAATGAATGCAGAATAAAATTTCAAATTATATTGCGGCATATCACGTAACACATTAGAAACAAAAACCAGAATAACCAACAAAATGCCAGACTAAAAACTAATGATAAAGCAGAAAAGCAGTGAATTCATCTGAACAAAAAATTTAGGGTTTAGCCTTTAAACATGATAATTCACTGACTTAATGAGATAGGAGTCAATAAGAAATCGAACATTGAATAGAGAGAATGGTCTTTCGACTGAGGCTTATTAAGATGGTCGGTGAAGAGCCCGGTTTTGAAAATCAGACGAACCCCACTTTGGCTCTCATTACCTTGATTGAGACTCCAAACACCAGATGTTAAAAAGCCCCAACCTTTCGACCAAGGCTTTTTAAGATGGTCGATGAAGAGCCCGGTTTTGAAGATCAGACGAACCCCACTTTGGCTCTCATTACCTTGATTAAGGCTCCAAACATCATATACTAAAAAGCCCCAGTCTTTCGACTGAGGCTTATTAAGGTGGTCGGTGAAGAGGGATTCGAACCCCCGACCCTCTGGTCCCAAACCAGATGCGCTACCAAGCTGCGCTATTCACCGATATATCTCTTTCTTCTCGATTTTCACCAAGAACGGAAACCGAAGTTACCTAATAATGGGGTGGCTAACGAGACTTGAACTCGCGACAACCGGAATCACAATCCGGGGCTCTACCAACTGAGCTATAGCCACCATCAAACTTTGCAATAACCGCTTGCTTGCCGTTATTTTTCTTTTCATTTTTAACCAATGAGAAGAAAAGAAAAGTGGTCGGTGAAGAGGGATTCGAACCCCCGACCCTCTGGTCCCAAACCAGATGCGCTACCAAGCTGCGCTATTCACCGATACAAATTCATTTTTTGGAATAAACGAGAGAGAACTCTCTGCTCCGCTATTCCTAACATCATGATGCACTATCAAACTAGTCTATTCATCGATGTAAATCTTTTTTCTCGACTTTCACCAAGAAAGGAAACCGAAGTTACCAAATAATGGGGTGGCTAACGAGACTTGAACTCGCGACAACCGGAATCACAATCCGGGGCTCTACCAACTGAGCTATAGCCACCACTGTTTTGCCAATTTGCTACTTATTTACATAAGCATCCGGATGGCGCGCCCGAAAGGATTCGAACCTTCGACCTTTGGCTCCGGAGGCCAACGCTCTATCCAGCTGAGCTACGGGCGCATGCCCTATCGGCGGAGTGGAATAATACGGAGTTCACACTAGGGCGTCTAGTACTTTTTCAACTTTTTTTATCGTTTGACGCCTTTTTCATCAGATAACCATTATTACCTCTATAATAAGGATGTGACTCACCCCTTGAAGATCGCAACTTGTTGTTTATTGCAACAACTTATCGGGATATAATCACCCAATATTTACATTGATTTAACAGCTTGAATGGCTTTTAAATCAGCCACACTCTAAATCTAAGTATAAATAGGTAAGCATGAACTTACCTTTGGAATATAAAGTGAGTTTAATGGATATGTCTCGACGAATCATAAGCGTGTTATTCGCTGCTTTAACCTTTTCTAGTGTTGCATTGGCAACCAGCCAAGCTGAATACGATGCCATTGCTGATCGCATTAAACCTGTAGGTGATGTTTACTTAGCGGGTAGTGAACCCGTTGCGGCAGAGCCGACAGGCCCTCGTGATGGCGCGCAAGTTTATGGTACATTCTGTATCGCTTGCCACTCTACAGGCATCAGTGGCGCACCTAAAATTGGCAATGCCGAAGAGTGGGCTCCACGTATCGCCCAAGGTAAAGATGTATTGAAAAATCATGCACTGCAAGGCTTTAATGCCATGCCAGCTAAAGGAACCTGTATGGATTGCTCTGACGACGAAATCGTTGCCGCCATTGAGCATATGATTGCAGGTCTTTAATACATTAACCCCTATAAAACAAAGGATTGGCTTTAATTCCAAACCTTTGTTTTTATTATCTTTTAAGCACTATTTCTTAAACATGGCAGCGCGCAAATTAGCAATATGACTTTGTCCTTTCGCCATTCGCTCTTCTTGACTTACTGGCTTTTTACTCTGTTCCCACTCAACATCGTCAAAGGGTAATTCATCCAAAAAGCGACTTTGTGTGGGTTTAAGCAGTTCCCCGTATTGACGACGTTCTTTACACATAGTGAAAGTCAGTTCTCGCTGCGCGCGAGTTATCCCGACATACATCAAACGACGTTCTTCTTCGACGTTGTCCTCATCGATACTGGTTTGATGAGGAAGAATACCCTCTTCAGTGCCAATCAAATAAACGTAAGGAAATTCAAGGCCTTTCGATGCATGCAATGTCATCAACTGAACGGCATCACTCTCATCCTCTTCTTCACTTCGCTCCATCATGTCGCGTAGGGTTAAGCGCTGTACAACTTCTTTGAGTGATTTTTCTTGTTGGTCATAGTTGTCACCTTCAAGGTCGGCCACAATCCAAGAATAGAGATCAGAGACGTTTTTCATACGCATTTCGGCCGCTTTGGGACTGGAAGAGGTTTCATACAGCCAATCTTCATAATGAATATCTCGGACTAACGATCGCACCGCTTCAACGGTATTGCCTCGTTCAGCTTGATCTGAGATAGCTACTAACCATTGCGTAAACTGACGCAAGTTGTCGAGCCCTCTTCCAGACAAATGATGCTCTAAGCCAAGTTCAAAACTGGCCGAAAACAAGCTTTTGCCACGCATATTGGCGTAACTACCCAATTTCTCTAACGTGACTGGGCCAATTTCTCGTTTTGGCGTGTTCACAATGCGTAAAAAAGCATTGTCATCGTCAGGATTCACCAACACTTTGAGGTAAGCCATGATGTCTTTAATTTCGGCTCTGGCAAAAAATGACGTTCCACCGGATAACTTATAAGGCACGCGGTTTTGCAGCAGCGATTTTTCAATTAAGCGTGACTGATGATTACCGCGGTACAATATCGCGTAATCACGATATTCGGTGCGATTGAGAAATTTATGCGCAATCAGTTCACCAGTGACCCGCTCCGCTTCATGATCTTCATTTTTCGCTAGCAGAACTTTGAGTTTTTCACCCTCAGGGATCTCAGAAAAAAGCGTTTTCTCATACACGTGTGGGTTGTTAGCAATCAGAATATTGGCCGCTCTCAAAATACGGCTGGTTGAACGGTAGTTCTGCTCAAGCTTAATCAGTTTAAGATTTGGGTAATCTTGCCCCAGCAACACGAGGTTTTGCGGTTTCGCCCCTCGCCAAGAATAGATGGATTGATCATCATCACCCACCACGGTTAAACGGCCACGTTCTCCAACCAACAATTTCACTAACTCGTATTGACTGGTATTGGTATCTTGATATTCATCCACCAGCAAGTAGCGAATGCGGTTTTGCCAACGCTGACGAACTTCGGCGTTGTTTTGCAATAACAGCACCGGCATTAAAATAAGATCATCAAAATCGAGCGCGTTATACGCTTTCATTTGCTTTTGATAAAGATCGAAGCAGTAAGCGAACAGCTGTTGTTGTTCACCTTGAGCAAAACCTTTCGCTTGCTCTGGCGTCAACATGTCGTTCTTCCAGTTGGAGATAGTGCTGAGCAATTGGCGCAGCAGATCTTTATCGCCCTCGAGCTGTTTCTCTGTCAGCTCTTTGAGCAGCGCAAGCTGGTCTTGGTCGTCAAACAGAGAGAACCCCGCTTTCAAGCCCAAAAATTTATATTCCCGACGGATAATATTGAGGCCTAAAGTATGAAATGTCGAAACGAGCAGCCCTTTTGACTCAGCTTTTCCAAGCGTTTGTGCTACCCGCGCCTTCATTTCTCGAGCGGCTTTGTTAGTAAATGTAACGGCAGCAATGTTGCGCGCTTTATAATCACACTGTTGAACCAAGTAAGCGATCTTGTTGGTAATTACGCGCGTCTTACCCGAGCCAGCCCCCGCCAATACTAGACATGGGCCCGATACATATTTGACGGCTTCGTCTTGTCTTGGATTCAGCTTCATGAGGTACTCGTATCACTTTTATTTGGGCCGTCTATGATAATGCCGCGCTTTACCGATTACTACGTCATTCACCATAAGATTTTTGTCATTTTACTACACTAGTGTATTGCATAAGGGGCTATAGTTTGGTCTATAATGAATGAACGTTCATTCACTGTGGGATGTCAGCATGTCTAACTGTATTCACGTGGATAAGTACCAGCAGATATTGGTGGCCGCTGAAAAGCTGATCGCTGAATCTGGATTTCAAGGCTTATCGATGCACAAATTAGCCAAAGAAGCCGGTGTCGCAACAGGAACGATTTACCGTTACTTTGATGACAAAGATCATCTTCTCGTGACCGTTCGCTTGCACGTTTGTCAGCATATTGCTGATGCGGTGCAAGCCAATATTGATGATGAGATGCCTTTGAAAGAACGCTTTAAAATGATGTGGCTTAATATCTGGGAATTAGCACAATCAAGCAGTGCAACACTCAGCAACCGAGTTCAATATGAATCATTGCCAACAACAATCAGTTGCAATGTTAAGGAACTTGAGCGAAAAATGTTTGCCAAAGTGGATTTACTATTTGATCAAGGTAAAGAGCAGGGATTATTCAAGCCGTTGGATAACCAGATTTTGTCTGCTTTAAGCTTCGAAACAACGGTCGCCCTTGCCCGTAAAAAAGCGATGGAATGTTATCAACTGGATGACAGCGCACTCAGTGCTGTGATTGACGCCAGTTGGGATGCAATTACTCAACACTAACTTGGAGTTCTGACTAGAATGAAAAAGTGGACATTCTTTATGTTACTTATCGCCTTCCTACTGTTTGGTAGCGTGATAGGTTTTAATCTGTTTAAACAACAAAAAATTGCCGAATTCATGGCCAACCGTCCTGAACCTGAATTTCCAGTGACAGTGACTGATGTAACTCCTGTTGATTGGATCCCAGTGATTGAAGCGATTGGTTTTATTGAACCCAATCAAGGCGTGACACTGACATCTGAAACAAGTGGCGTGATCGATAAGATTTCATTTGAATCAGGGACACAAGTTGAGGAAGACCAACCTTTAGTTTTGCTTGATTCTGCGGTTGAGAAAGCGAATTTAAAAAGCTCACAAGCTCGCCTACCAGCGGCAAAAGCGAAATACGAACGCTATAAAGGTCTATTTGCTAAAGGGTCGATTTCAAAAGAAGCTTATGATGAAGCCGAAGCAAACTACTACTCTTTGTCTGCAGATATTGAAAGTTTAAAAGCTTCTATTGATCGTCGTGAAATCAAAGCTCCCTTTGCTGGTGTGGTGGGTATCCGTAATGTGTATTTAGGCCAATACCTACAGCCAGGCACCGATATTGTTCGCTTGGAAGATACCAGTGTAATGCGTCTGCGCTTTACCGTTCCACAAACGGATATTTCACGTATTTCATTAGGCCAGCAAGTGGATATTTTTATCGATGCTTATCCTAATGCAGCGTTTACAGGATCCATTACTGCGATTGAGCCTGCCGTTAGCGTTCAAAGTGGTTTAATCCAAGTGCAAGCCGATATTCCAAATAGTGACGGTAAACTACGCAGCGGTATGTTTGCTCGTGCCAACATCATCCTGCCGAAATTAGAAAACCAAGTCACGCTTCCTCAAACCGCCATTACCTTCACCCTGTATGGTGATAATGTTTACGTGTTGAAAGAAGAAGATGGCGTTAAACGAGTAGAGCAGCGCGTTGTAAAAGTAGGTGAACGCAAAGGTGCTGTGGCGCATATTTTAGAGGGTGTACAAGATGGAGACATCGTGGTCACTTCAGGTCAAGTGCGCTTAAGTAACCATTCGAAAGTTCGGGTAGTCGAAAGTAATGCGACTACACCACCTGCTGAAACACCGATGCTGTAATTGGAGGAATCATGCGTTTTACTGATGTTTTTATAAAACGTCCAGTGCTCGCGGTATCGATCAGCTTTTTGATAGCTCTGCTTGGTTTTCAAGCTATTTTCAAAATGCAAGTTCGTGAATACCCTGAAATGACGAATACCGTTGTTACAGTGAGTACAGGCTATTACGGTGCAAGTGCCGACTTAATCCAAGGTTTTATCACTCAACCTTTGGAACAAGCAGTCGCACAAGCCGACAACATTGATTATATGACTTCTTCTTCGGTATTGGGTAAATCAACGATTACCGTAACGATGAAGCTCAATACCGATCCCAACGCTGCACTTTCAGATGTGTTAGCAAAAACGAACTCGGTACGCTCACAGCTTCCTAAAGAGGCCGAAGATCCGACGGTAACTATGTCTACCGGCTCAACCACCGCGGTGCTGTATATTGGTTTCACTAGTGATGAACTTAGTTCAAGCCAAATTACTGACTATCTTGAGCGTGTATTTAACCCTCAAATATTCACCGTCAACGGCGTCTCTAAGATTGACTTGTATGGTGGCATGAAATACGCCCTTCGCATTTGGCTTGATCCAGCAAAAATGGCAGGACTACAGCTCACTGCGGGCGATGTGATGAACGTGCTGAATGCCAACAACTATCAATCAGCAACAGGACAAGCCACTGGCGAATTCGTGCTGTATAACGGTAGTGCCGATACGCAAGTGTCAAATGTCGATGAGCTGAAAAACCTGGTGGTTAAAACGGGCGACGGCAATGTTATTCGCCTAGGTGATATTGCAAACGTCACGCTAGAAAAAAGCCATGATGTTTACCGCGCAAGTGCAAACGGCCGAGAAGCGGTTGTAGCAGCCATCAACGCAGCACCTAGCGCAAACCCAATCAACATTGCTCAAGATGTGCTGGATCTGTTACCGCAGTTAAAGCGTAATCTACCAAGTAACATCGAAATGAACGTGATGTATGACTCCACGGTGGCGATCAATGAATCGATCCACGAGGTCATAAAAACCATCGCTGAAGCCGCCTTGATCGTACTTGTCGTCATTACTCTATTCCTAGGCTCTTTACGTGCCGTTATCATCCCGATTGTTACCATTCCACTCTCCTTAGTTGGTGTTGCTATGGTAATGCAGGGAATGGGCTTCTCATGGAACTTGATGACACTGCTAGCGATGGTATTGGCTATCGGCCTTGTGGTGGATGATGCAATCGTTGTACTAGAAAACGTTGACCGCCACATTAAGCTGGGTGAATCACCATTTCGTGCCGCGATTATTGGTACTCGTGAAATCGCCGTTCCGGTAATTGCGATGACGCTGACACTGGGCGCCGTTTATGCACCGATAGCGATGATGGGTGGCATAACAGGCTCACTCTTTAAAGAGTTTGCACTCACACTGGCTGGTGCTGTATTTGTTTCAGGTATTGTTGCACTGACACTTTCACCCATGATGTGTTCTAAAATGCTTAAAGCGCACGAAGAGCCCAACAAGTTTGAACAAAAAGTGCATGGATTGCTTGATTCAATGAGTAACCGCTACGCGAAATTACTCGAGAAAGTAATGCAGCGCCGTCCTGTCGTGATTGCCTTTGCGGTGATCGTGTTTGCCAGCCTGCCTATGCTGTTCAAATTCATTCCAAGTGAGCTTGCCCCTTCTGAAGATAAAGGCGTGGTCATGTTAATTGGTACGGGTTCCTCGAATGCGAACTTGGACTATTTACAAAACACCATGAATGACGTGAATACGATTCTGTCTGAACAGCCAGAAGTTCAGTTTGCTCAAGTCTTTACCGGTGTTCCAAGCTCCAACCAAGCGTTTGGTATTGCCTCGATGGTACCTTGGAGTGAACGCCAGGCAAGCCAAGCTGAGGTTGCCACTCGAGTCGGCACCTTAGTGCAAGATATTCCAGGCATGGCCGTAACGGCCTTCCAAATGCCTGAACTTCCCGGAGCAGGCTCTGGATTGCCAATTCAATTTGTCATCACTACACCCAATAGCTTTGAAAGTTTGTTTGCTATTGCCACTGAAGTGCTAACAGAAGTGAAAGCAAGCCCGATGTTTGTGTACTCCGATTTAGACCTCAATTACGATTCTGCGACGATGAAAATTAATATCGACAAAGATAAAGCTGGGGTTTATGGCATCACGATGAAGGATATTGGCACGACATTAGGGACCATGATGGCGGATGGCTATGTCAACCGCATCGATCTCAATGGCCGCTCTTATGAAGTGATCCCGCAGGTTGAACGTAAATATCGCCTCAACCCTGAATCGATGAATCACTACTTTGTGCGTGCCGTTGACGGAAAAATGATCCCATTAGGAAGCCTAATTACCATTGATGTGATTGCAGAGCCGCGCTCACTGCCACACTTTAACCAGCTAAACTCGGCAACCGTCGGAAGTGTACCGGGCCCAGGAGTTGCAATGGGTGATGCGATCACGTGGTTTGAGGATGTTGCCGCGACTAAACTGCCCGCAGGCTACAACCACGATTATATGGGTGAAGCACGTCAATACGTGACTGAGGGAAGCGCACTCTACGCGACCTTTGGTTTGGCACTCGCCATCATCTTCTTGGTACTGGCGATTCAATTTGAGTCGTTAAAAGATCCATTGGTTATCATGGTATCTGTACCTCTCGCCATTTGCGGAGCATTAATTGCATTGGCTTGGGGCGCAGCAACCATGAACATCTACTCGCAAGTAGGGTTGATTACACTGGTTGGTCTTATCACCAAGCACGGTATTCTTATTTGTGAAGTGGCGAAAGAAGAGCAGCTACACCATAACAAGTCTCGCATCGAAGCGGTGATGGAGGCAGCTAAAGTGCGTCTTCGCCCAATTCTAATGACGACAGCAGCGATGATTGCAGGTTTGATCCCGTTGATGTACGCAACGGGTGCAGGTGCAGCTCAGCGCTTTAGTATTGGTATTGTGATTGTGGCAGGTCTTGCGATTGGTACACTATTTACGCTATTCGTACTGCCTGTGATTTACAGCTATCTAGCCGAAAAACATAAGCCACTACCTGTGTTTGTTGAGGATAAAGACCTCGAAAAGCTAGCCAGAGTTGACGAGGCCAAAGCAGCACAACGCCGACTCGCTGAAAATAAATAACACCATATAATTAAGACTGCTTCAAAAAAGGCCACCTCAGTGGCCTTTTTCTTACCTTGAATAACGACATTCTCAGCTCAATTGCTTAGAATGGAAACAAACTGACAGGAGTGTAAGCCGCTATGTTTGACCCTAAAAAACTTGAGCAAATTGCCAAACAAATTCACGATTCAATGCCTCAACCCGTAAAAGATTTGGGTGCCGACGTTGATCAAAAAATCCGCCAAGTGATCCAAGGCCAATTAAATAAATTGGACGTGGTGAGCCGTGAAGAATTTGATGTACAGACTCAAGTATTGATGCGTACTCGCCAAAAGCTCACTGAAATGGAGCAAAAATTGGCCGAGCTAGAAGCGAAAATCACCGCCAAATAATATTGCCCGGTTGAGATAAAAATTTCCCAATAAAAAAAGGCTTGGTCAACGGCGACCAAGCCTTTTGTTTTATATTGTGTTTGCTTTTGTATTTATTCTCTCCAGTCAGTCTGGAGCTTTACGTCATCATTCTCGTCATTCAAAAGGGGCGAACTCTCGGCCCCTTCTTAACCACCGGAAGGTTAATTAGCCTTTAGCCACCGACAGCGATGCGTTTCATATCTGTCATGTAACCACGCAACTCTTCACCGATGTACTCAACCGGATGGTTACGAAGAATTTCGTTCACTTCAATCAAGGTCGCGTTATCAACGAAATTCGAGCTTTCACCAAGGCCTTTACCAATCACATCAGTAGATACTTTTGGCATGAACTTTTCGCGCAGTAACGGTGTTGCGACATTGGCAAACAGGTAATTACCATACTCTGCTGTATCAGAAATAACCACGTTCATTTCATACAAACGCTTACGTGCTACTGTGTTGGCAATCAGTGGCAGCTCATGCAGGGATTCATAGTAAGCTGACTCTTCAACAATACCGGAAGCCGTCATAGCTTCAAATGCCAGCTCAACCCCAGCGCGAACCATGGCAATCATCAAAATACCTTTGTCGAAGTACTCTTGCTCAGTGATCTGTACATCAGACTGTGGGTAGTTTTCAAACGCAGTTTCACCGGTTTCAGCACGCCAGCCCAGCAAATCAGCATCATCGTTGGCCCAGTCAGCCATCATAGTGCTAGAGAAATGACCAGAAATAATGTCATCCATATGTTTGTTGTACAGTGGGCGCATCAAGTCTTTAAGCTCTTCAGACAGCTCAAACGCTTTGATTTTTGCTGGGTTTGATAGGCGATCCATCATGTGAGTGATGCCACCAAATTTCAGCGCTTCGGTTACCGTTTCCCAACCGTATTGCAGCAGTTTACCTGCGTAACCTGGGTCAATACCTTCTGCTACCATCTTCTCATAGCACACAATCGAACCCGCTTGTAGCATGCCGCACAAGATGGTTTGCTCGCCCATAAGGTCCGATTTTACTTCGGCAACGAAAGAGGATTCCAAACAGCCAGCACGATGACCGCCCGTTCCCGCCGCCCAAGCTTTTGCGATATCCCAACCTTCACCTTGAGGGTCATTTTCTGGGTGAACAGCAAGCAAAGTCGGCACGCCGAAACCACGCTTATACTCTTCACGCACTTCGGTTCCCGGGCACTTAGGCGCCACCATCACAACCGTGATGTCTTTACGGATCTGCATCCCTTCTTCAACCACGTTGAAGCCGTGAGAATACCCCAATGCTGCACCTTTTTTCATCAGCGGCATGATGGTTTCGACAACATTGCTGTGCTGTTTATCTGGCGTTAGGTTAATGACCAAGTCTGCTTGAGGGATAAGCGTTTCATAGCTACCCACTTCAAAACCGTTCTCTTTAGCATTTTTATAGGACTGACGCTGTTCGTCGATCGCTGCTTGACGCAATGCATAAGAGACATCAAGGCCAGAGTCTCGTAAATTTAGACCTTGGTTTAAACCTTGTGCACCACAACCGACAATCACTACTTTTTTACCTTTGAGGTACTCGGCTTCGCTTTCAAACTCAGAGCGATCCATAAAGCGGCAACGACCAAGTTGGTCAAGTTGTTGGCGTAGATTTAGGGTATTGAAATAGTTAGCCATGTTAGCGCTCTCCTTTAAAGATTCTTTCCATCAGGTCGGTTTCTAGAACCGAATAAACTGATACTAAAGCAGACATCAAGTTGCTTAAAGTGATATATTCACAATTAGTTATTGCAATTTATGCAACGTGATGTGATTAACTTATGAACATTAAAAACCTGCAGATGTTTATCCATCTGTGTGAGAGTAAAAACTTCAGTAAGACTGCCGCCGCGATGCACATCAGCCCATCCGCGCTCAGCCGGCAGATCCAGAAGCTGGAAGAAGAAACTAGCCAAAGCTTATTTGTGCGTGATAATCGTAGCGTTGAGCTAACGCCAGCAGGCAGTAAACTGGTTCCTGTTGCACTCAAAATCATTACAGAGTGGCAGCAATATAACGTACAAATGAAAAACCAAAACAGCGTATTACAAGGTGAAATTCGTTTGTTTTGCTCCGTCACCGCCAGCTATAGCCACCTGCCTCAGTTACTGTCCGATTTTCGAGTTCGCCATCCGTATATTGAGTTCAAACTCTTGACTGGCGATCCTGCTCAAGCGATTGATAAGATTTTGAATGATGAAGCGGATATTGCCATTTCAGCCATGCCCGAACAGCTACCAGCTCGCGTTGAATTTGAAACGATTGGTGAAATACCCTTATCGGTGATCGCGCCGCTCGGGATCAGTAGCTTTATCGAACAACTGCAAAATGACACACCCGATTGGTCAGTTGTCCCTTTTATTGTTCCTGAAGCGGGAACGGCAAGAGATAGAGCCAATGCATGGTTTAAAAAAATGAAGATCAAACCCAATATTTACGCGCAGAGCTCAGGGCATGAAGCGATTGTCAGCATGGTCGCGCTCGGTTGTGGTATCGGCATTGCGCCGGATGTGGTGATCAACAATAGCCCGGTGAGAGATAAGATCCAGCGCCTTAAATTAGCACCCGTAAAACCATTTCAGCTCGGTGTGTGCTGCAAACGCTCGCAGCTTGATAACCCATTAATCAAAGCATTGTGGGATGTTGCAGCGAATAAATACCTGACGCCATAACTCATCCCTCTTTTCAAAGAAAAAGCCACTGACGAGCAGTGGCTTTATGATTCATGGTAAGGGCGTTAAATTACCCGCGAAAATTGTTGCTGACGAGCACGAACACGCAAGTATTTATCAAAGCACATGCAGATGTTGCGGATCAACAACCGCCCGCGCAAAGTCACGCGGATCTCTTTTTCATCAGCTTCCACTAACTCATCATCAATAAAGGTTTGTAGTAACTCAAGATCTTGCTTGAAGTAGTGATTAAACGTCACGTCAAACTGTGCTTCAATTTGGCTTTTATCCAGTTTGAAATTGCAGATAAGCTGCTTGATCACTTCGCGACGGAGTAAGTCATCACTATCCAGTGCCACCCCTTTCCAGAGTGCATGACGTAACTCATTGACTTGCTCATAGTATTTTTTCAGCTCTTTTTGGTTCTGCGCATACGCATCCCCAATCATTGAAATGGCTGAGACACCAAAGCCAACTAAGTCGCAGTTACCTTGCGTGGTATAACCTTGAAAGTTGCGATGTAAAATGCCTTCACGCTGCGCGACGGCCAACTCATCATTGGGCAGAGCAAAATGGTCCATGCCAATGAACTGATAACCAGCACCCGTTAAGGTCGCGATCGTGTCTTGTAATATGGCCAGTTTTTCTTCCGCCGTAGGTAGCTCTTCATCTTTAATCTTACGCTGCGCAGCGAACAGCTGCGGCATGTGCGCGTAGTTAAATACCGACAATCGACCCGGCTTCATCTCCAACACTTGCGCTAATGTTTTAGCAAAAGAGCCTTTAGTCTGCTTAGGCAAGCCGTATATGAGATCAAGGTTGGTTGAGCGAAAACCCAGTTGTTTAGCTCGTTCCGCCATAGCAAAAATAAAGGTTTCATCTTGCTCGCGGTTCACCAGCTTTTGCACTTCTTTGTTGAAATCTTGTACGCCGATGCTCAAGCGGTTAAATCCTTCGCTGCGCAGGTGATCAAGCATCTCTAACTCAATTTCACGCGGATCAACTTCAATACTGATTTCTGCGTCATTTTCAAAGCGGAACTCACCACGCAAAATGGCCATTAAACGGCTAATTTGCAATTGAGTTAAAAAGGTTGGTGTGCCGCCACCGAAATGCAGTTGTGTGACTCTACGGCCATGCAGCAAAGAGGCTCGTTGGCGAATCTCATGTTCGAGCACATCCAAATAGTCGTCGGCTTTATGCGAATGACGGGTAATCACCTTATTACAACCACAGTAGTAACAAAGTTTATGACAAAACGGGATATGAATATAAAGCGAAAGTGGCCTGTCAGGGTATTGGGCACACGCCATATCATAATCGGCAATAGTAAATGCTTCATGGAATTCAAGTGCTGTAGGATAAGAGGTATAACGCGGGCCTGAATAGTTATACTTATCTAAAACAGCTTGATCCCATACGATCTGTTGGCTGGGTACGACTTGCGAAGACATGCTGTGCTTTCCGTTCGAAACTTTGACGGGCTATTTTGCCACATGACAATGATGGACGTCGGGTGACAAAACGAAATTTGTGTATAAATGTTCTAAACTGCTAACGCGATCACTCACTCGAAAGAGGCAGTCGAGCCATTACATCATTTGAATCGGAATTTGACTATTCAAAGGGGCAATGCGTTTTTGTAGAACTTTTAACTCTTCAACAATCGCATCCATTAAACGGGCCTCCGCCTTTTGGCGCACTAAGTTATGCTTCATTCGCTCTTGTTTGGCGAGTTGGCTGCGCTCTTCGCCACGCGGCATATCCTTCACTATATAATACAATTCGGAAATAGAGGGATACGAACTATCAAAGTCGATTCTCTGTTCGCCTTGAACATAATCCATAATGCAGTAGACACGGATGCTGATCTCGGAGAGATCACATTGGCCTTGAATCCCAGCCATGCAAAGCGTATTTACGCTATCAAAAATATTTGCATTGCGTTTTTCAATGGCCAATGTTTGATGTTGAAGCTGCAAATCCTTTTGCTTTTTCAGTTGCAGCAGAAGGTAACCAGCGTAAGACGCTAAGCCGAGAATAATGATTCCACCAGCAATGGCTAACAAGGTTACATTCATGGCACTTTCTATCCTTTTAAATCATTTAGGTCGAAGCCTTCAAAATCTGATAATAAATCATCATCTGAACGTGATTTTTTGGCACTACCGCCAGTCACGATTGGCTCGAAAACATCTTCTTGCTCTTCAGCATACAGACCAAGTTGCTTCATCAGTGCTTCAATACGATCGAGTTTCTCATCAACGTATTTTTGCAAGCCGGCACCTAGGTTTTCGCCATTATCAATACGATCGAGCAACACGTTCAATTGCGCATCATTTTCCAGCATTTCGAGCTCTTGCTCAGCCGACAAACGACGCTCTTGCTTGGTCATTTTCTTCGCTGGCTCAACCACCAGAGGAATTTTTTTCTTGCTGCCTAAACGTGGATCGCGCGCTTTAGCGGCTTCTCGCTGCTGCTGATCTGAACCATCGGAATGGCGGCTACCCGCTTTCAGACCTTTCTGTTTTTTAACTCGCTTACGCAAACGGCCTTCAACATCTGCCTCACTGCGATTACGCGTGACAATCACGTCGCCTTCACCGGCTGAACCCGGCTTTCTCGATTTTTTACTACGGCTCATTACTGGGGTTTCCTCAGTAAAATTACATCATTACCAATAAATTCAAGTTCAAGCTCATCCCGCTTGGCCAAGTACTGGAAGGTTTCACGACTAAAAAAGATCACATGTGTGAGATCATTTTTGTAGTGCCACCCAGCAAACGCCTCCACGTCTTTGACTAGTTTGGTCATTAACCCAATCCAGCCTCCTGGCTTAACTAAATTTAACCATTGCTGCCAAACTTGGTGCGGCT
Organism: Vibrio sp. B1-2; assembly: GCF_963888445.1. Lineage (NCBI taxonomy): Bacteria > Pseudomonadati > Pseudomonadota > Gammaproteobacteria > Vibrionales > Vibrionaceae > Vibrio > Vibrio sp. B1-2. Next base: position 46,040 of record NZ_CAWPJH010000009.1, on the reverse strand, counting down.
TATGTAAATGCTCAATCACTTCAGTGGCAGTCATAAAATCATAGGTCGCCTGCAACACCTTTTCATCTGGATGAAAAAAGATATCGTATAACGACATTGTGTGCCCAGCCTCTTCCAACATAATGGATAAGGTTGGCCCCGGCCCACAACCAAAATCTAACCCGTTAGATGCCGGAGAAAGCCTCTCCAACATCGGCGCACAAACGCGTGACAAAAACTGGCGATAACCCCTATCCTGCGGGTTATTTTCATGCAAATCATAAAATGCTTTTTCCGCTTTTTCGTCAAGACGATGTTCAGGGCTAACAAACACAAGTGCACAGTGTTGGCACTGCAGATAAGGGCGAACTTTATCGGCAAAATAAGGAACTATTTGTTCACTAAAACATAATGGGCAAATGTGCATGTAACATCCTCAAACAGGGATGCGCAACATACCAGAAAGTGGCATTAGAGTGGAGAGTCAGCGCGTATTTTTTCACCAGCTAGGCAAAAAAAGATAAAAAAAGCGATAGGTAAGCCGATCATTGAGCAAAAAATTACGTTTTCTTCAGCACAAAAGAAAACGCCCTAGCTCAGTGCTAAGGCGTTTTCAAACAACAGTGCTCGAACGGTGTAGGGTTTAGTGAAGGCCGCCAACGTATTTAGAAAGTATTTCGATGTCAGTGTCGCTGAGCTTTTTCGCGACATCACGCATCATGGCATTCATATCATTATTACGAGCGTCATCGCGGAATTTTTGCAGTTGAGCTTTGATGTAGTCAGCATGCTGACCAGAAATTTTAGGGAAACCTGAAAGCTCAGTACCATTACCACGTGGACCATGACACGCAATACAAGCGGTTAAACCACGCTCTGCATCACCTGCGCTATAAAGTGCTTTTCCTTTCACTGCAACGTCTTCAGGCGTTGAGTTCGCTGAAATAGTTTGTGATGCAAAATACGCTGCAAGATCAGCTATATCTTCGTCGCTAAGAGGCATCGCCATGGCACTCATTACGGGATCGTAACGACCTTGTTTGCCACCGCTTGTCATTCCCAGCTTGAGATCATGCAATTGCTTCTCTATGTATTTCTCATGCTGACCAGCAATTTTAGGATAGATTGTAAGTAGACTATTGCCATCAGCACTGTGACAGGCAACACACGTTTGGGATTTTGCTTTACCAGCTTCAATGCTGCCTTGGGCCCACACTGAGCAGCTGGCTAAAAGACTCAAGATTAGCGCTAATTTCTTCATGACATTCCATTTATAATTATCAAGCTTCCAGTACCACTTTGCAGTTGCTACTCACTCTCAGTGGCGACTCATGGTACAATAGGCGACCTTATGCCGAGCACGGTTATTTTACACAATTTCACAAAAAAGTAATCAATCGACTACACAAAGTCGAGATGGAGTTAACAGTGAGCGTAAAAATTCATTATCAAAACACGCATTTCATTACCAGTGCGCCTGACATTCGTCATCTACCTGATGATGAAGGGATCGAAATTGCGTTTGCAGGACGCTCCAATGCAGGTAAGTCGAGTTCGTTGAATCGCTTAACGAATCAGAAGAGCTTGGCTAAAACCAGTAAAACTCCGGGTCGAACCCAACTGATCAACCTATTTAAAGTCACTGAAGGTTGTCATATTGTGGATTTACCGGGCTATGGTTTTGCTCAAGTTCCTTTGGAACTGAAGAAAAAATGGCAAAAATCATTAGGTGAATACCTACAAAAGCGCAAGAGCTTAAAAGGGCTGGTTGTGCTAATGGACATTCGCCATCCGATGAAAGATCTCGACCAACAATTGATTTCTTGGGCTGTCGATTGCTACATCCCAGTGCTAGTACTACTGACTAAAGCGGACAAGCTAAAAAGTGGCGCACGTAAAGCTCAAGTGTTAAAAATTCGTGAAGAGGCACGCTCTTTTGGCGGCGATGTCACTGTCGATGCTTTTTCATCATTGAAAGGCTTAGGCGTCGATGTGCTGCGTAACAAATTAGATACGTGGTTTGCACCCGCACTCGCACATTTAGCCGAGCAAGAAACAGTGGAAGAGATGGATGAGTGTGACTCAACTCACTTAGAAGAGAATCCAGACCATTCTGCACAGCACTAATTCAGAAGAACACTAAAAATCGTGACTCCAACAGAGCCCTACCTAATCGTGGGGCTTTTTTATAGGCTTTAAATCCAAATGCGAACGGCAAAGAGAAAAATCCCCACCATCCTGGTGGGGCAACGGGAGAGAAGTAGGAGGTAATTTATTATTGTTTTGCTAAGCATTCCTTAATCCCTCCAACTTTTCAATAGGTCAAAGAGTCATCAATTCACTCACCCACAGAACACCCCTCTGGCTCACCCCAATAAAATCAACATAACATAATGAATATTAATAATATTTAAACATATTCTTTGTGTTTGAGGCGAACTTGATTTCTCATTAGAAATAATCAAAGTGTGACTGTTAGCCAGTTACAGAATTGGGTGTTTATAAAAGAAACAAAGTAACTACTCAGCAATAGAATAGTGTGTTTGTATCACCTAAATTCTCGTAAAAAAACAGTGATGAATATTTTCTTTGGCCCAATAAAAAACGCCCCAGTCAAATACTGACTGGGGCGGCTGAATCAGCCTAATCCAATAACGTGAAACAAAAGGTCTGAAAGATAGAACATCTTACCTCTGTACCCTACGAGAGTTAATGTATAACAAATGGTCAGAAATGAAAACTATTTTTGTAGTTTTTTTTCATGAAAATTTTGTTAAACAACACAAAGTTTAAAATCAAGAACACTTGTTTCTAGGCCATAAAAAAGCCGACATTTGTGCGTCGGCTCATATAAATTAGCTAATTCTGCTTAAAAAACAACTAATGCGCCTGATCCCAGTTGTCTCCATGACCAGTATCCGCGACCAATGGCACCGCTAGCGTTGCCGCTGATTCCATCAATTGTTGTACTTTAATTTCAATTTCGGCTAAAGCCGTCTCTTGCACCTCAAACACCAGTTCATCGTGCACTTGCATCAAGAGTTTAACGCGTCCCTGTCCATGCTCCTCAATCCAAGCATCGACTAATAGCATCGCTTTTTTGATGATATCCGCCGCCGTACCTTGCATTGGAGCATTGATCGCAGCACGTTCAGCGGCTTTGCGGCGCATCCCATTACGCGATTTAATTTCAGGCAGATGCAAACGGCGACCAAATAAAGTTTCAACATAGCCAAGTTCACTAGCCGTAGAGCGTGTATCTTCCATGTACTGCATCACGCCAGGATAACGCTCAAAGTATTTATCCATATATTCTTGGGCTTCATAACGAGGAATGCCGAGCTGCTTAGCTAAACCAAAGGCGCTCATCCCGTAAATCAAACCAAAGTTAACCGCTTTCGCACGGCGACGCTGCTCACTGCTGACTTGCTCAATACTCACTCCAAGAATTTCAGCCGCGGTCGCTGCATGGATATCTTTCCCTTGCTGGAATGCTTCAAGCAGCGCTTTATCGCCGGACAAATGCGCCATAATCCGTAGCTCAATTTGCGAGTAATCGATGGCCAGAATTTTCCAGCCATGAGGAGCGATAAAGGCTTGACGGATCCGGCGTCCTTCTTCGTTACGGATCGGAATGTTTTGCAAATTTGGATCGGTTGAAGACAAACGACCAGTGGCGGTTACAGCTTGGTGATACGAGGTATGCACTCGCCCTGTGGTTGGGTTGATCATTTTAGGCAGTTTATCGGTATAGGTTGATTTCAACTTAGCTAAACCACGATGTTCAATGATCACTTTAGGCAGAGGGTAACCGTCGAGTGCCAACTCTTGCAGTACTTCTTCATTGGTGGAAGGTGTACCTGTTGGCGTTTTCTTAATCACCGGTAGCCCCATCTGTTCAAACAAAATGGTTTGCAGCTGTTTTGGTGAGCTTAGGTTGAAAGGTTGACCCGCGATATCAAACGCTTGTTGTTCTAGTTGCTCTAAACGAGCAGCGATTTCATGCGATTGCGCGCCAAGCAACATATCATCAATCATCACGCCTGTACGTTCCATACGTGACAACACGGGAACAAGAGGTACTTCTATCTGTTGGTAGATGCGATTGAGCTTCTCATCTTGCTCAATATGACTCATCAAACGGTGATGAAGTCGCAAAGTCACATCAGCATCTTCCGCAGCGTACGGTGCCGCTTGCTCAAGTTCAATTTGGTTGAAGGTCAGTTGGTTTTTACCTTTGCCCGCCACCTGTTCAAATGAAATACAGCTGTGTTGCAAGAATCGTAGCGCTAAACTGTCCATATCATGTTTGCCACCGACGCTGTTGTACACATAAGATGCGAGCATCGTATCGTGCTTGATGCCTTTCATATTGATACCGTAACGCGCAACAATGCTGGCATCGTATTTTAGGTTCTGCCCCACTTTGGCTTGGCTTTCATCTTCTAAAATGGGTTTAAGTTGGGCGAGTACCCAATCACGGTCCAGTTGCTTTGGTGCGTCAAGATAGTCATGCGCAACAGGAACATACGCTGCAACGCCCTCTTCGGTCGCAAAAGAGAGGCCAACTAAATTCGCTACCATATAATCGAGGCTGTCGGTTTCCGTATCAAACGCAAACACTTCTGCCGCTTTCAGTTTTTCTAACCAAGCATTAAACGTCTCTTCATCTAAAATGGTTTGATATTGGCTGCGATCAATCGTGGCGGCGGTTGTATCCATCTCCTTTGCTTGTGAAGAAGAAGTGTTTACCGCACCCACTTTTTCATCAGCGTCAATCACCCCATTACCACCATCCAGCAATTCTGTTAACCAAGATTTAAACGTGAGCTGACCATAAAGCTTAATCAACTCATCAATATTGGGCTGGGTTTTGCACAAGGTCTCTGGTTTCTCTTCCAAAGCGACATCCAGCTTGATGGTGGCCAATTGGTAAGAGAGAAAAGCGTTTTCACGGTTATCCGCCAGTTTTTGCGCCATGGTTTTAGAGCCGCGAAAACCCAATTGCGCAATTTTATCGAGGTTATCGTAAATTTGCTCTAGGCTGCCAATGCCTTGTAGTAACGCAATCGCTGTTTTCTCACCGACACCCGGTACACCAGGAATGTTATCGACTTTATCGCCCATCAAGGCCAGATAATCGATGATAAGCTCAGGAGGGATACCGAATTTTTCAATCACCCCTTCACGGTCAAGTACCACATTCGTCATGGTATTGATCAAGGTGACATTCTCGTCCACCAGCTGTGCCATGTCTTTATCACCAGTGCTGATCAGCACTGGCATGCCGGCTTGTGATGCTTGAGAGGCTAGCGTACCAATCACGTCATCGGCTTCGACACCTTCAATCGATATCAGCGGTAGCCCCATCGCACGGATAACATTGTGCAACGGCTCAATCTGACAACGTAGATCATCAGGCATTGGTGGACGGTTAGCTTTGTATTGTGGGTACATATCATCGCGGAAGGTTTTTCCTTTCGCGTCAAAAATAACCACCATACGCTCAGCGGAAAACTGGCGCATCATGCTACGGAGCATATTGACCACGCCATAGACAGCATTAGTTGGAATTTCGCCATTACTCATGGTGCCTGGGTAGGCATGAAATGCACGGTAAAGGTAAGAAGAGCCATCAATCAGAATGAACGGGTTGTCAGGTATGCGAGCCATAGTCTTTTGCAATCCAAAGCGAGTACGAAATGTAATGACTAAGGATGCCATGACTGTCTTGAGGATTCCACGCCAATGCACCTTGAGCAACGAAACATTTTGCTGATTTGTCCACCACCGCAAATGACATTCTGTGGATAACTCTGTTTATAGTTTTTATCCACTGGTTATTAAACAGTGATTAACGAGGAAAACAACGACATTAACCTATTGTTTATAAATGAATAAAACAAAGATCGCACATTCCTATCATGATCTTTTTACGATCATTGATTGTGGAAAAGACTATCGATGGCCTTTTATTCACAACAAAAGCATCCTCTTGAAAATGAGCGATAAAAAAAGCGACACCCGAGGATGTCGCCTAGCAAAAACAGGTAAAACTAAGTGAAGTGATTCATTCAGCCTTACGATAAAGCTATAAATTACACTGGAAGCAATGTGAGCAATGTCGTGTCAAAAAGAACTTGCGCAAGTTCGTCGCCAATTTGTCTTGTTACTTTTAACACCTAGCAATTCGTTAATCGTAAACTCGACGTCCTTGTGAACTTCGCCATTCCCTAAGACATAGTTAATAATAATGATTCTCATTTAATTATCAACCCCTAAATGAGAAAAAATCTCATTTATTTTCTAATCATGCTAAAAACACCTACCCATCTATTTCATGAAATCTTTTTTTAATTGATTTTCAAATAGATAGAAAAATTCGCTCCCCTGCCTAAATTCACAACTTAGTTGTCTTGATGTAAATATTGTGCCGTTTTGGCGTTATCTTCTGCCAGCCACTGCGCAACATCTTTAGCAAAATAGGTTAAAATGCCGTCTGCCCCTGCGCGTTTAAAGCACAATAATGACTCCATTACGGTTTCACGTTCTTTAAGCCAACCATTTAAAATGGCTGCTTTATGCATCGCATATTCACCAGACACTTGATACGCAAACGTAGGAACTTGTAATTCAGATTTCACGCGGCGCACCACATCAAGGTATGGCATGCCGGGCTTCACCATCACCATGTCAGCCCCTTCATTGATATCCATCGCCACTTCGTGAATGGCTTCATCGCTGTTGGCCGGATCCATCTGATAGTTTTTCTTGTCTCCCCCTTTCAGGTTCGAAGAGGAACCAACCGCATCGCGGAATGGGCCGTAATAACATGACGCGTATTTCGCAGAGTAAGCCATGATCTGTGTGTGAATAAAACCCGCCTCTTCAAGCGCTTCGCGGATCTTACCAATTCGTCCATCCATCATATCGGAAGGGGCAACCACATCGGCACCGGCTGCAGCGTGAGACAGCGCTTGTTTGATCAACACCTCGGTGGTCTCATCATTCATCACATAGCCACTTTCATCGATGATGCCATCTTGGCCATGGGTCGTGAAAGGATCCAGCGCGACGTCGGTAATGACACCCATTTGTGGTATATGCTCTTTTAATAATTTCACCGCACGTTGCACTAAGCCGTCAGGATTATGCGCTTCAGCAGCACACAAACTTTTAGCATCTTGATTAACCACTGGAAAAAGTGCGATGGCTGGCACGCCGAGATTAGCCAAATACAGCGCTTCTTCGAGCATTAAGTCGATAGAGAGACGCTCAATACCGGGCATAGACTCCACTGGCTCGCGGCGATCTTTACCCATCAAAATAAACATGGGATAAATTAAATCATTAACCGATAACTGATTCTCAGCCATCAAACGGCGGCTAAAATCATGCTTGCGTAAGCGACGCATGCGACGCCCTGGGAACTGACCTTGAATGGATACTGACACTCTCTTCTCCTTGTTTATACGCGGTGTGAGAAAGCATTCTTTCTTCACTACCGCTATCGCTCAAGTGTGGCGAAATCATATCACTCTCGCTTTTTGACGCTAGCGCCAATCGACAAAAATCAGAAAAATGACCTAAGGCTCACACTTCCGTATACTGTTCTCCCATTCTCTGTTTATCGAGATACACCATGATTGACACTCACGCTCACATTTATGCCGCTGAATTTGATCACGATCGAGATGAGGTCGTGCAACGCGCTAAGGCGCAAGGCATTGAGGCTATTTTGTTGCCCAATATCGATCTTGCCTCCATTGAGCCTATGCTTAAAACCGAAGCGGCTTACCCTGAACTTTGCCGATCGATGATGGGGCTGCACCCATGCTATGTGGATGAAAATGTGAAGCAAACGCTAACGGTTATCGAATCTTGGCTAGATAAACACCCCTTTATCGCCATTGGTGAAATTGGCATTGATCTATATTGGGACAAAACCTTTCAGGCCGAACAAGAGATGGCTTTCGTCACTCAACTTAATTGGGCCAAAGAGCGCGATTTGCCTGTTGTCATCCACACCCGTGATTCCATCACTCAAACTCTACAACTGCTGGAAAAAGAGCAAGATGGCTCACTTAGCGGTGTATTCCACTGTTTTGGCGGCACGCTTGAAGAAGCTAAAGCAATTAATGAGCTAGGGTTCCATCTTGGGATTGGTGGTGTATCAACGTTTAAAAATGGCGGCATGGATAAAGTATTACCGCATCTCGATATGAACTTTGTTCTGCTAGAAACAGATTGTCCCTATTTAGCCCCTGTCCCTCACAGAGGTAAGCGCAACGAACCAGCTTACACAACGCTAGTTGCCAAACGCATCGCAGAACTCACCGAACTCTCGTTGGTTGAAGTGAATAACATTACAAACACTAATGCTAACTCACTGTTTAAATTATAATTTATAGAACTATAGATAGAATGATATACACATCAGCGTGATATATATCACAAAAATAGTCATGCAAACACTATAGTATGCGGCAAAATTTTAATACATAAACGTGGCTAATATGTGTGAACATGGTAATCACTTACAACGTCAACATCGAACCTTCTGGCAAAAACTTCTGGGCATCAAGGAAGTCTATCGATGCTCTCAGTGCGGTTATCTTTTGAAGATTAAATAGTCCACTATCTAAATAGTCCACTATCATAGGTACAAAAAAAGCGGCTATTCGCCGCTTTTTTCATGTATTAATGACTTTCATCTTCCTGCTCTTCCTCATCTTTGCGCACATAAAAACGAGCAAAGAAAAGTCCAACCTCAAACAATAAACACATCGGAATGGCGAGCAAGGTTTGCGACACCATATCAGGCGGCGTGAGTAACATACCCACCACAAATGCCCCAACCACGATATAAGGCCTTTTCTCACTCAAGGTTTTCGGCGTCGTCGCCCCCGTCCAACACAGTAAAATGATGGCGACGGGAACCTCAAAGGCGATACCAAAAGCGAAAAAGAGCGCAAGCACAAAATCGAGATAACTGGCAATGTCCGTTGCAAACTCAACACCGCCTAAAGAGATGGCCGTAAAAAAGCCAAACACCAGCGGAAATACCACAAAGTACGCAAACGCCACACCGCAATAGAACAACAATGAGCTTGAAAACATCAATGGCATGACTAAACGGCGTTCATGCTTATACAAACCTGGAGCGACAAAGGCCCAGATTTGATAAAGGATAAAAGGCACCGCGAGAAAAGCGGACGCGATCAAAGTAAGTTTGAGTGGCGTGAAAAAGGGCGAGGCAACATCGGTCGCAATCATCGTCGCCCCTTCAGGCAAACGCTCAACCAATGGTTTGGAGACAAAATCGTAGATGTCGCTAGAGAAATAGACTAAGCCGATAAAAATCACGATCACCGCAGCTATTGAACGCAATAAACGATCGCGTAGTTCTAGCAAGTGACTGATTAAAGGCTGTGTCTGCTCAACGGAAGACATATCGAACCTCGTATAAATAGAGCATAAGAGGAGGAGTTACAGTGGTAACAATAACTCCTCCTACAGAGATGAGTCGGCTTTCTTATCGGCCGTTTCAGGCGACGAAATCGTTGTAGCGGGAATCACTTCAACGCTTTGTTCATCGCGCTCTGTTTTTGTTTCAGAGGGCGATGAGTTCGCATAAGGACGTTGTACATCTTGCGCAGCCTGCTTGAGCTGATCCACAGAAGATTTTAGCTCTGGAGATAAATTTTCCATCCCCATTTGCTCTGCTTTACGCAAGTTTTCTTGCAGCTCTTGAATTTTGAGCTCATGTGCTAATTCATCTTTGACACTGTTCGCCATGTTCTTTGCCGTGCTAACAAATTTTGCCACACTGCGAATAGCATGAGGTAAACGCTCAGGGCCAAGAACGACCAACGCGACAACCGATATTAATACCAGCTCCCAAAAACCGATATCAAACACGTGTTAGGCCTGCTCTTTATCTTTTTTAGTCTCAGCAGTCGCTTCTGTCTTCTGCTGCTCTATATTTTTAGGTTCAAAATCTGCGTCTTTCTTGGCAGGTTCTTCATCACTCATCGCCTTTTTGAACCCCTTAACCGCACCACCGAGATCACTACCGATACCACGCAGTTTCTTGGTTCCAAATAGTAATACAACAATCACGGCAATAATTAGAAGTTGCCAAATACTGATACCACCCATTCTCTACACCTCAGGAATTTCTCAACAAATTGATTTCAAATAAAAGACCGCTTAACGACGGTAAGCACTCCAACTGAGTAGCCAAAATACAACACCTGCAATCGCACTGGTTATTGCAAACGGCTGATAAGCACTGGTCACTAATATCGCCGAGCATACGACCAAAGTGGCGCCAATACCAAATAAAAACTTTCCTGTTGCCTGTTGACGCTTACTGGCTCGATAACCTTGGTACAACTGATCCAACCTTTGGTTCATTGCTTTACCTTGTTTGAGGCTATCGTAAAGCAGCTCTGGCAATTCAGGTAATTTTTCAGCCCAAAGCGGAGCTCGCTCTTTCACTGCGCGGATAAACGCTTGCGGCCCAACTTGGTTCATCATCCATTTTTCTAAAAATGGTTTAGCGGTTTGCCACAAGTCCAATTGAGGATAAAGCTGACGCCCTAACCCTTCGACATACAATAGCGTTTTTTGCAACAAGACCAATTGCGGCTGCACTTCCATATTGAAGCGACGAGCCGTGTTAAACAAGTTTAGCAACACATGACCAAATGAGATTTCGCACAATGGCTTGGCAAAAATTGGCTCACAGACCACGCGAATAGCAAACTCAAATTCATCGATGTTGGTTTCACGTGGAACCCAACCAGAATCAACGTGCAATTGTGCCACTCGGCGGTAATCTCGGTTGAAAAAAGCTAAGAAGTTTTCGGCTAAATAACGTTTATCTTCACTGTTTAAGGTACCGACAATACCACAATCTAAGCCAATCCATTGTGGATTGTCAGGATGCGCGGGATTAACAAAGACATTGCCCGGGTGCATATCGGCATGGAAAAAACTGTCGCGGAACACTTGGGTAAAGAACACGCTCACCCCGCGTTCAGCAAGCAACTTCATATTAGTGCCGTTGGCCGCTAAACCTTCAATATCAGAAACTTGAATGCCATATATTCGCTCAGAAACCATGACAGTTTCATTACTAAAGTCAGGAATTATCTCTGGAATGTATAACTCTTCACTATTTTCAAAGTTACGACGCAGTTGAATGGCGTTGGCTGCTTCTCGGCGTAGGTCGAGTTCAGCAAGGAGAGTTTTTTCGTATTCACGTACCACTTCAACGGGCTTCAGTCGCCTTGCTTCAGGTAATGCTTTGGCAACAATTTTCGCCATGCGATACATGAGTTTGATATCGGCATCAATCACTGGCCGAATATCTGGCCGAATGACCTTGAGTACGATTTCCCGGCCAGATGATTTGAGTTTGGCGGTATGGACTTGAGCAATCGACGCAGAAGCAAGTGGTTCAATATCAAATTCATCAAACCAAGTTTCTAAAGCGCCGCCCAACGCTTTTTCCATCTGAGTTTTAGCAAGTACACCATCAAACGGAGCGACTTTATCTTGCAGTAACGCAAGTTGGTCTGCGATGTGCGATGGAAACAGGTCACGCCGCGTTGACATCATCTGACCAAACTTAATCCACACTGGACCAAGCTCTTGCAAGGCTAAGCGCAAGCGCTCACCTAATGGTTTGTCCGCATGCTGATTTTTAATCCAGAACAATCCTTTGCGCGCTAATATTGGCGCTTTGGTGAGTTGATGTTCTGGCAACAGTTCATCTAGACCATATTCCAATTGTACCTTGATAATTCGGTACAACCGCTTGAGTTCAGTTGGCGTCATGCTTGCTCCAACAAGTGTTGAATTTTGGCTTCGATACGCGCCGCTTGGCTATTGAGATCATCCACTTGGTCACAAAAATAGGCCACCTCGAGCGAGCTGGGCAATAAACGCCACTCTTCCGTTAACACTTGGCTGAGGTGGTTTTGATGCTTGCTTCGTTGTGATTGCAGCGCTTGGCCTATGTCTCTCACACCCTGCACTAAAGCGTGAGCCAGCACATCGCCCGTCAGGCGTGACAACCACTCTTCAACATCCGGCTTGCAATCGGTGATCAACTGGGCAAATTTTTGCGCCAGTTGAATATCGCCCTCCAACACCAACTTATCTTGTTTGATCAGTTGGGTGATGTTCGCTTGCTCACGTAGCTCGGGCAAAATGGAAACATTGAGCGACAGGTAGCAATTCGACTCGCCTTCGTAAGCCGCTAACACATCAATTTGCTGGCTAAAAATGAAGGTCAGCGTTTTATTGAACTCTTTGAGATGCACTTGGATGACTTGCCCTTTCAGGCGTGATAATCGGCGCACCAACTCAGGATCGTCTTGAATTAAGGTGTTGAGTGTGGTCTCAATCGCGGCGGTAACTAAAGGCTCAAACGGCATGCCCAATCCTTAGAATTTGTAACCACGGTGCAGCGCAACAATACCGCCCGTTAAGTTGTAGTAACTCGTTTGCTCAAAACCAACCTGATCCATCATCCCTTTTAAGGTTTCTTGATCGGGATGCATGCGGATAGATTCCGCAAGATAGCGGTAGCTGTCGGCATCATTGGCAATGATTTGGCCCATTTTCGGCAATAGATGGAACGAATACGCATCGTATACTTTGGATAATGGCTCAAGCACTGGCTTGGAGAACTCAAGTACCAACAAACGACCACCCGGTTTTAAAACGCGGAACATCGAGCTCAGCGCTTTATCTTTGTCCGTCACATTACGCAGGCAAAAACTGATGGTGATGCAGTCGAAATAGTTATCAGGGAAAGGCAGTTCTTCGGCATTGGCTTGCACGTAATGTACGTTGCCCACGACACCTTTATCACGCAATTTATCGCGTCCGACATTGAGCATCGAGTTGTTGATATCAGCCAGAATAACATGACCTTTTTCGCCCACAATGCGTGAAAATTTGGCGGTTAGATCGCCCGTACCACCACCAAGATCCAAAATACGTTGGCCCGGGCGAGCGCCACTGCAATCAATGGTAAAACGCTTCCATAAGCGATGAATGCCACCAGACATCAGGTCATTCATCATGTCGTATTTGGCCGCAACCGAGTGAAAAACTTGCGCGACTTTGGCGACTTTTTCTTCTTTCGCTACGGTTTCAAAACCAAAGTGAGTGGTATTTTGTGTCTCTAATGCTGTTTTTGATTGCACGCTGGTATCCGTCATGAAGGTTCCTCTTGGGCAGCACTGTTTTGTTAAAGGCGACTGCGAGCGATCAGTTTACTTTATCCTCAGCGTGATGTCTTTCTACTAAAGGTGCATTTTCCACCGCACTGTCTGCCCATGCCTCATTTTGTGCTTGTTCGACCCATTCACTGTTTATGGAACGTTTTATCTCGACGCCAAGTTGTTTAAAACTTTCGGCTTGACGCAGTGCGTTGCCACGCCCTGTCGCGAGCTTATTCATCGCCCCTTGATAGTTTTGGTTTGCACGGTCTAACGCGCCACCAAGCCCTTCCATGTCCTCCATAAACAAGCGTAATTTATCGTACAATTTGCTGGCCCGCTCAGCGATCAACTTCGCGTTCTGGTTTTGTCGATCATTGCGCCATAAATTATCGATCGTACGCAGCGCAACCAACAAGGTGGTTGGGCTAACCAGCAAAATATTTTGCTCCATCGCCTCTTTTACCAAGCTGGGATCAGCTTGAATCGCCACTTGGAATGCAGGTTCGACGGGAATAAACATCAGCACGTAATCCAGGCTTTGTAGCCCTTTGAGCTGATGATAATCTTTCTGACCGAGTCCTTTTATATGGGCACGCAGCGCAAGTAAATGCTCACTTAATGCGCGAGCACGTTCACTTTCAGTTTGAGCATGGAAATAACGCTCATAAGCCACCAGCGCCATTTTCGAGTCAATCACCACCTGTTTGTCGTGTGGCAAATTGACGATCACATCCGGTTGATAGCGCTTACCCGCCTCGTTTTGCAAACTGACTTGAGTGTGATATTCGTGCCCTTCACGCAGGCCCGATTCGGTCAGCACCCGCGCGAGAACTACTTCACCCCAATTGCCTTGCTGTTTATTGTCACCTTTCAGCGCTTGGGTCAAATTGAGTGCCTCTTGCGCCATCTGTTCATTGAGGCGTTGCAAGTTTTTCAATTCATGAACCAACGTATGGCGCTCTTTCGCTTCATGATTGAAGCTGTCATTGACCTGCTTTTTAAACCCTTCGAGCTGCTCTTTTAGTGGGGAAAGCAGCCCTTCCAAACTTTGACGGTTCTGCTGATCCACTTTCGCGGTTTTGACTTCAAATAACTGATTGGCTAGCTGCTCAAACTGCTGCTTTAGGCGTTCTTCAGCGTGTTCAAGTAACTGTAGTTTTTCTTGGCTCGATTGAATTTGCTGTTCATGCCGCGCTTCTTGCTCACGCAGTTGAGCCTCAAGTTGCGATTTCTGCTCACGCAAAGCGTGCGCATCTTCCATGCTCTGTTGCCGCTCTTGCTTAACCACTTCGAAATAGCGCAACTTTTCCATCGCGGCCATGAATTTCCCGTGCGATTGCTTAAGCTCAAATGCGGCTTTATCTCGTTCTTCATCCAGCTCATCTAGCTCCTGTCGCGCCTGTTGCAGAGCTTGTTTGAGTTCAATTATCTGCTGATGATGATGGGCTTGATGAGTCTCTAACTGCTGTTGTAATAGCTCACTTTTCAAATTGAGCTTCTGCTTAACCCACCAGCCAGCCACTGAGCCGCTCAGCACGGCGCTGCCTAACGTTGAAAGCACTAACGCTTGATTTTCGATAATCCATTGCATGATAACGGGTTAACTCATTCTATCAGTCATGGACAAATGGTATTTCGATACTGGATAAATGTCCAGTTTGTACAAGTTAACAGCAAACTATAGACTTGCGCCGCTGAACACTATTTCAACAATTATTCTAACGAGGATTCATGGACGAACGACGCGCACTCGGCTTTGGCTTATCCGCTGTATTATTGTGGTCAACGGTTGCCACGGCTTTCAAACTTACGCTGGCTGAATTTACGCCGATACAAATGCTGGCAGTTGCGAGTGCTGTCTCAGGGTGCGTACTGCTGGGTATTTGCGCGCTGCAAGGCAAGCTCAACCAAGTAGTGAGTACCTTTCTCGCTAACCCTTGGTATTACTTATTATTGGGCTTAATTAACCCTCTCGCGTACTACCTCATTCTGTTTAAGGCCTACTCACTGCTGCCCGCCTCTCAAGCGCAAGCGATCAACTACAGTTGGGCCATCACCCTGACACTGATGGCCGCTGTTTTTTTGGGGCAAACCATTCGTAGACAAGATTGGATAGCTTGTGCACTGAGCTATTTTGGAGTGGTAGTTATCGCGACTAAAGGTGATATTTTAGCCATGCAGTTTGATAGCCCGATGGGTGTTGGGCTGGCACTATTATCAACGCTTCTTTGGGCTGGCTACTGGATTCTTAATACCAAAAACACCGCCGACCCCGTGATTGGCGTTTTACTGGGGTTTTTGATCGCCATCCCTTTTGCGATTGGTTTAAGTTGTTATGAAGGTGCAAGCTGGCATCAGATTACGATTAAAGGGTGGAGCGCGGTAACTTATGTCGGCTTGTTTGAAATGGGGATCACCTTCGTGCTGTGGTTGAGTGCGTTAAAACTCACGGCCAACACCGCAAGGATCAGCAATCTCATTTTTGCTTCACCTTTTATCTCACTGCTGTTGCTGGCTACTATTATTGGCGAAACTATTCACCCCACCACTTTGGTTGGTTTAGTGCTGATCATCACAGGGCTTGTCGTGCAGCAGTTTAAAACGCCTAAAACTATCACTCAATGACAGCGGCCCAAATTGACAAAAAGCCCAAACGGACAATTGCATAGGTTTACAAGGTAATTTGATCGCGGTAAATCTTAGGGCTCACACCGGCCTTACGTTTAAAAACACGAGAAAAATAGAGTGGGTCTGAATAGCCCACAATTCGACCAATGTGATTGACCGAGTAGTTAGACGTGACCAGTAATTGTTTGGCTCGGCTGATCCTTTGGTCGTCGCGCCATTGGGTTATGGTCATCTCCATTTCAGAGCGAAATAGGTGGCCTAAACGCGATGGTGATAAACAGATATGGGCCGAAACATCCTCGATAGTGAAGTCTTGATTGAGGTTTTGCGTCATATAATTCATCGCTTCCACCACCCTAGGGTCAAGCGGTTTGCTGACGACGTCCGGTTGCAGTGTCTTACATCTAATCAATAATTGTTCGAGCAAGTTAATCGATAAATCATTTCGATAAGGGACATCTTGTTTTGAAGTGTATTCAATATCGATAAACAGGTTTTCAATATAGCGAATGGTATTCTCATCCAACCCTTGCGTTAAATAGACGCCATTTTTTTGCTGTTGCCATGTTAGCCAGTCATGCCAAAAGGCTCGTGGCCGAAAATAAACCCAACGGTGAAACCAAGAAGCACAATCTTTTTTTCGATGATAATAGTGAGCCGCTGTTGGAGGGAAAAGAAGTAAGTCTCCAGGTTTCACGTGAAACTCATCTTCGCCATAAAAAATGGTTCCCTCGCCTTTGCTCGTAAAATTGACAATAAAACCTTTCATGCCATTAGGTCGATCAATCGTAAAATCCAGTTCATCTCCCTCAATAATTGGCGTTAGTCCAGCCACTAAATGAGCATTAAAGTTATATCCAGGTTTTAGAGGGTTATTCTGCATGGGGCAATATTCACTGTAATTTACGTGTAGTGTAAGCAACCTCTTCGTTAAGTACGATTTTTCAGTTCACACTTTTCATCTAAGACTATCCATTGGGTCGCAGAAAAAGCCTCACAGAAGCCATGTCCTACGGGTTCGATTAAGTATTCACTGGGTTGGTCATTACGTTTTCTTTGCCAACCTTTAATCGAAGAGATGATGTCTTCAGGTTGCGTGGCCAGTTGGTGGCTAACGTCTGTTTGAGTAATGTGATGTCGAATATCAAGCCGAGTTGGGATGCTATTTCGCGCAAGATAATCAATCACCAATGCACCTTGAAAAAAGGTGTAAGTCATACTCAATGAGAGTGTTTCGTTAAGCTGAATGTTGCACCATTGCTCTAAATGGTTTTGCTTAGATCTGAAATGCCAAACCACAGAGCGCATATCAATGATAAACCCATTGTTGATCAGCTCAAGCTGCCCAACGAATACAGGTTTATCCTCACAACACAGCTGAAATTGATCGGGTGTATCGGCTTTTAATTCCAAATACCACTCTTTATAACGCAGTAATGGTAAGCCAGTGGATAAAGGAAGAGCATTCATGTTCACACCATAGCCTAATGAACACTCCCTCAAATGAGGGAGTGTTCCGCGGGTTTAAATACCTGAAGATAAACGGTAATAAACGCTGTTTGTTTTGAGTGCGGACTTGAATGGATACAAGGAGGTTTGGTTATCGATTAATACCATTTCGATCCCCGCCATTTCGGCATAATCCGCTAACATCTCAACACTCACCGCTTGGCTGTATACGGTATGATGCGCGCCACCCGCATGGATCCATGCTGCGGCTGCCGTCTCAAGGTTGGGTTGCGGCGTCCATAACGCATGCGCCACGGGTAATTTAGGTAGCGATTGTGGTGGAGCTTGAGTATCGACCGTATTGACTATCATGCGAAAGCGATTTCCAAGATCAATCAAGGATACGTTTACCGCAGGCCCCGCTTTTCCGCTGAACATCATACGAGCAATATCGCATTTGCAGCCAATAGTGTGACGATGAATTTCAATCTTTGGCTTGTCTTGAGCAATAGAAGGGCAAACTTCCAGCATATGAGCGCCGAGCACTTGGCTTTGCTGACCAAAGTTGTAGGTGTAGTCTTCCATAAACGATGTTCCGCCCACTCGGCCTTGCCCCATCACTTTCATGATGCGAGTCATCGCTGCGGTCTTCCAATCCCCCTCACCACCGTACCCGAAGCCTTTTTCCATCAAGCGTTGTGTGGCCAAGCCTGGCAAGTTCGAAATACCCGATAAATTTTCAAAGGTGTTGGTGAATGCCTTCGCGCCCACGGAATCCAAGAAACGCAGCATACCCAATTCCAACTTCGCTTCTTGAGTTAGAATATTGATACTTGTGCTGTCTTTGAAAAGTTCAGGGCTCATGGTGTAGCAAGACGCGTATTCATCCATTAAAGCCTTAGCGTCACTGTCTGAAACTTGATTGACGCTCTCGCTCAGCTCACCCAAGCCATAGCCATGAACTTCATAACCAAATTGAATTTGCGCAGAGACTTTGTTTCCTTCCGTCACCGCGACTTGACGCATGTTGTCGCCAAAACGCGCTACTTTAAGCGACTTCCCTTCATGAATAGCAATCGCTGCACGGCACCAATCATCCACCTGTTGGTGAACAATCGGGCTCTCCCAATGCCCCACGACTACTTTTCGATCAATCCCCAGTCGCGTGCCAATAAAACCAAACTCACGACAACCATGGGCGCTTTGATTTAGGTTCATAAAACCCATATCAATTTCATCCCAAGGCAGGGCCGCATTGAATTGAGTGTGAAGATGCAAGAACGGCTTATTGAGCTGGCTTAACCCCGCAATCCACATTTTTGCAGGCGAGAATGTGTGCATCCAAAGCACGAGACCAATACATGAATCATCATTATTGGCTTGGCGACAAACCTCTAATATCTCATCTGGCGTCTTCACTGTACCTTTGTTCACCAAAGGAACCGAAATGGCTGGAGAGTGATTTAAACCATGGATAATTTCTTGGCTATTTTGCGCGACATTTTGTAATACTTGAGGTCCGTAAAGGTGCTGCGACCCAGTGACAAACCACACTTGTTGATTGGTAAACGTGTTCATTGTTATCCCTTATTTATTTTTTACATTACTTTGACCGTAATAAGCATTAGCTCCGTGTTTACGTAAGTAATGTTTATCCAGTAGGGCTTGATTGATGAATGTCACTTGAGGATTGATCTGCAAAGTTTGCAGTGCCATTTTGGCGACAACCTCCATGACAACTGAGTTATGAACGGCGTGATCAGCATCCTTACCCCAGCTGAATGGGCCGTGTTCATTAACAATAACCCCAGGAATGGCCAACACTTCACCACCACTGATCGTTTCAATGATGACCTTGCCTGTATGGTGTTCGTAGTCGGTTGCGATTTCGGCATTGGTCAAGGGGCGAGTACAGGGAATGCTGCCGTAGAAATAGTCAGCATGAGTAGTACCCAATGCTGGAATGGCTTTACCTGCTTGAGCCCAAGAGGTGGCATGAGGAGAATGCGTGTGCACAATGCCGCCAAGTTCTGGGTAAGCGCGATATAAGGCCAAATGGGTAGCTGTGTCAGAAGAGGGTTTAAGATCGCCCTCGACAACTAAGCCATTCAGATCAACCACCACCATATTGCCGGCATTGAGTGCTTCGTATTCGACGCCACTTGGCTTAATCACAACTAACCCTGTTAAGCGGTCAATGCCTGATACATTGCCCCAAGTAAAGGTAACTAAACCGTGGGTCTGTAGCGCCATATTGGCTTGCCATACTTGCTGCCGAAGCTCACTCAGACGTTGCTTTGCTTGTGGGTCGCTCGCTAAATCGAAGCCTAGAGAAGTCTTAACACTCATCAGTACACTCCTGTGCCAACAAGAATTCAGAAAATTGTTCGATCTGCTGCCCTAACTGGCGATAAGCATGATAACGCCATTCGCTGGTCCCTTTGGTATCAGCATCTGGGTAGTAAACATCGCAGATTGGGCTCGCCATTTGAGTTTGAGCTTGCTCGGCATCGCTATAAACCCCAGCAGCAACAGCTGCAAAAATGGCCGCACCTAATGCACAACACTGCTCTGAAGCGACAACGGCGATTTCTCGCCCAATGAGATTGGCACAGGTTTGCATCACAAATGGTGACTTCTGAGAAATTCCGCCAATGGCGATGACACGTTTCACTTCGACACCTTGCTCAACGAAACAATCGACGATTGATTTCGCACCATGAGCCGTTGATTCCACCAGTGATGCAAAGATATCTGGTGCGCTAGAGCCTAAATTCAGCCCCGTGATTGCGCCCTTGAGACGCTGATTGGCATAAGGCGTTCGCCGCCCGTTATGCCAATCTAAGGTAAGAGGCGTTTCCAGTTGCAGACGTTTTGACTGTGCTTCCGCCGTAAGTTGAGGAATTAACAAGGCCTCAGCGGCGTCCAGATCAATTCCTAATTGTGGGTTTTGCTTAGCCAGTTGTGCGATTGGCCACAACATCACACGTTTGTACCAAGCATAAATATCACCAAATGCTGATTGCCCAGCCTCCAGTGCCATTAAGTCTGGCATCGCACTACCCGTAACTTGGCCACATATTCCATGAATGGTTCGATCACCGATACTTTGTGCATCCACCATCAAAATATCGCATGTTGACGTACCAATAACTTTCATTAAATCATGTTCGCCAGCGCCAGCGCCCACCGCGCCCATATGGCAATCAAAAGCACCAATGGCAATGGCAATTCCCTCTGGTAAGCCTAACCGCTGCGCCCACTCCGCACTCAGATGCCCAGCTAATTGGTCTGAGGTGTATACCTCAGTAAACATTCGATCTCGCATGTCATCGAGCGTGGGAGAAATGGCCGATAAAAAATCTTGCGAAGGTAAACCGCCCCAGCTTTCATGCCACATCGCTTTATGCCCTGCAGCACAAATACCACGACGTAAATTTGTAGGATGCTGACACCCTGCAAGGAGAGCTGGAACCCAATCACACAACTCAACCCAGCTATGGATATAAGGAACAAGCCCTGCATCTTGTTCCGCTACCCACGCGGCTTTCGCCCAAAACCACTCCGATGAATACAATCCCCCGATGTATTTGGTGTAGTCTGGAAAAGTGTGTGAATGGGCCAGCTCATTAATGCGTTCCGCTTTGGTCACGGAAGTATGATCTTTCCACAAGATAAACATGGCATTGGGGTTATGCTCAAACTCAGGAAGCAACGCCAACACATTGCCCTCTTTATCGATAGGGGCTGGGGTCGAACCCGTACTGTCCACGCCAATGCCAACAACAGATTGTGCGATCTCCGTGGAAACCTGCGCCAACGTTTCTCGGACAGCAATGGTCAGAGACTCAATATAATCAAGAGGATGGTGACGAAATTGAGATTGGTTCGAGTCGCTGTATTGTCCTTTTGCCCACCTTGGGTAGTTAGCCACGCCAGACGCAATCTCTTCACCATTGCGAGCATTCACCAATAAAGCTCGTACAGAATCAGAGCCAAAATCTAAGCCGATCACGTAAGGTGAATCTATATTCAAATTATTCATGGTCACTCCACATCAGACCGATTAACTGCCTATTTTTATAACGGTCTTACGTCAATATCACCATGAACCCAATAGCTAAAAATATGGATAAATTAGTCGACACACTCATTCTGTGCTAATGGTTTTAAAATCATCACTTCAGCTTTTTTCCAGAAAAAAAAGCGCATAAAAACGCCAAATAGCCGATGGACATATAAAATCAAACACATAAAACCATAAAAAGTGAGAGGTACTTCATGCCCTACCTCGCTACATGAATGGACAAAAACGCTACATTTTTCTGCTGTGATTTTCATCACTTCAAAGCTCGTCAACTTCCTTAAGTATGGAGATGAAACAACCCTACCAGTGGACGGACAAATAAGATGAAAAGCATAAAAACCACACTCGCTGCCGCAATACTCACCGGAACCGCATTATTCAGTATTTCTGCTAATGCCTTTTTCGGTAGCAACGATGAACTCAAATTAGGTTATTTGGTAAAACAACCTGAAGAGCCTTGGTTCCAAACAGAATGGAATTTTGCTGAGCAAGCCGGTAAGCAATATAACTTTGAAGTGATCAAAATGGCGGTGCCTGATGGAGAAAAAACACTGAACGCTATCGATACGCTAGCGGCAAGTGGCGCCAAAGGCTTTGTCATCTGCACACCTGACCCTAAGCTTGGGCCTGCAATTATGGCTAAAGCAAAAAGCTACGATTTGAAAGTCATCACGGTTGATGACCAGTTCCTTAATGCGAAAGGCGAACCGATGACAAACGTGCCTTTGGTGATGATGGCTGCCAGTGAAATTGGTTATCGCCAAGGTTCTGAACTGTACAAAGAGATGACAAAACGTAACTGGGATACCGCAACAACGGGCGTTATGGCCATAACCGCAGACGAGCTGGATACCGCGCGTCGTCGTGTCGATGGTTCGATTAAGGCACTGAAAGAAGCGGGTTTCCCATCCAACCAAATTTACCGCGTGCCAACCAAAGCAAATGACATCCCTGGCGCTCTGGATGCAGCAAACTCGCTACTGGTGCAATACCCAATGGTCAAGCAGTGGCTTATCGTCGGTATGAACGACAATACCGTTCTCGGCGGCGTTCGTGCGACAGAAGGACAAGGGTTTAACGCAAGTAATGTGATTGGTGTTGGCATTAATGGCGTCGATGCTGTCAGTGAATTAGCTAAATCGAAACCAACAGGGTTCTATGGTTCTCTTTTACCGAGCCCAGATGTACACGGCTTCAAAAGCATCGAATCACTTTATAAATGGGTGAAAGACGGTGTTGAACCACAAAAATTCGTTGAAGTGACGGACGTTGTCTTAATTACTCGCGACAACTACGAAGCAGAACTGGCAAAGAAAGGCCTGTAAGGCGTTCGTCGTCAATGGCTAAAAGCGGTACAGCTTCTTCGTACCGCTTTCGCGAAGTAAACAGGAGTACAGACTATGGCAGCTTCACACTCTTGCTTAGAGTTTTGCCAAATATCAAAACACTTTACGGGTGTTAAGGCACTGACCGACATTAGCTTTCGCGTTAACAGCGGTAGTGTTCATGCCTTAATGGGAGAAAATGGGGCCGGGAAATCGACTCTATTGAAAACGCTAAGCGGGCTGCATCAACCCACCCACGGCAAGCTGCTCATTGATGGGCATCCAGTAACATTTCAATCAACGGTTGACGCATTAGAGCAAGGTATCGCCATTATTTATCAAGAGCTTAATTTGGTTCCTGAACTCAGCGTGGCAGAAAACATTTTCTTAGGGCAACTTCCCACTAAACATGGCCGGGTCGATACCGAAACCCTCAATCGTAACGCACGTAAACAGTTATTGCGCTTGGGGGAAAATTTTGACCCCTCTCGCCCATTAAAAGAGTTTTCTATTGGCCAGTGGCAAATGGTTGAAATTGCTAAAGCGCTAAGTCGCAATGCACACATCATCGCTTTTGACGAACCAACCAGTAGCTTGTCTCAACGTGAAATTGAAAACCTATTTAAAGTGATCCGCGAATTGCGCGACGACGGCAAAATCATTCTTTACGTTTCTCATCGTATGGAAGAAATATTCGCTCTGTGTGATGCAATCACCATCTTCAAAGATGGTACCCATGTGCAAACCTGTTATGACCTTTCTACTCTCACTCATGACCGTTTGGTTGAGTTAATGGTTGGCCGGGAAATCAATGACATTTACAACTACCGCTCTCGTCCTCTTGGTCAAAGTGGATTAGCGATTAAAAACCTGATGGGCAGAGGGCTCACCGCTCCTCTCTCGCTAGAAATAAAGCAAGGCGAAATATTAGGTTTGTTTGGTCTGGTCGGTGCGGGCAGAACGGAACTTACCCGCTTGATTTTCGGAGCAGAAAAAGCCACCGCGGGCGAGGTTTATCTTCACGGACAAAAAATACGGATTACTAAACCTGAAGACGCCATTCGGGCTGGTATTACCTTATGTCCTGAAGATCGCAAAGCAGACGGTATCGTGCCTATTTTATCGGTGCAAGAAAACACCAACATCAGCGCTCGTCCATGGCATCTAAAGCTTGGCGGGTTAATCAACTTCCAGTGGGAGTCGAGCAATGCCCTCAAACAAAACCAGTCATTAAACGTCAAAACCGCTTCGTTAGATCAACCCATTGGCGAGCTCTCCGGTGGCAATCAACAAAAAGTGATTCTTGGTCGTTGGTTATCCACCGATATGAGCGTCATTTTGCTAGATGAGCCGACGCGCGGCATTGATGTTGGCGCTAAGTCTGAGATATACGAGTTGATCTTCAAATTGGCAGAAAATGGCGTGACTGTCTTAGTTGTCTCTAGTGACATGCCTGAAGTGCTTGGTATCGCTGACCGATTACTGGTTATGAAAGATGGCAAAGTAACGGGTGAATTAACACGAACTGAATTTAACGAACAATCTGCGTTACGTCTTGCCATGATTGGCAACGACGTCGCTGCGTAAAAAGGAATATCCTAATGGCTGTAACGAGTTCAACCAAAATAGACAATACCGAGAGCCCGACTCGCTCTTTTAAGTTCTCTTCCATCTGGGATAAGTTCGGCATGCTGATGGTCTTTGCTGGCCTATTTTTGCTTTGCAGTTTATTTGTCCCTTATTTTGCTACATTCATTAATATGAAAGGGCTCGGTCTGGCTATTTCCATGAGCGGCATGGTTGCGTGCGCCATGCTCTTTTGCCTAGCCTGCGGGGATTTAGATCTCTCGATTGCTTCGGTTATTGCCTGCTCTGGCGTAGTCACGGCGGTAGCGATTAACGCAACCAGCAGTGTGGTATTGGGTATCGGCGCAGGCTTACTTTCAGGTGTACTCTTTGGTTTGCTAAATGGCTTCGTTATTGCCAAATTGCAGATCAATGCGCTGATAACGACTCTCGCAACAATGCAAATCGCTCGTGGTCTTGGTTATATCATCTCTGACGGTAAGGCGGTTGGGATCACTGAAGAACACTTCTTCACCCTAGGTAACTCCTCTTTACTTGGTATCCCAACGCCAATTTGGTTAACCATAGTCACCTTCGCTATTTTTGCCTTTTTGCTAAATCGTACGGTTTATGGGCGCAATACATTAGCGATTGGCGGTAATGAAGAAGCCGCACGATTAGCAGGTGTCAACGTCGTAAAAACTAAAATCATCATTTTCACTATCTCTGGCTTTATCTCTGCGCTCGCTGGGGTTATTTTAGCCGCGCGTATGACCAGCGGTCAGCCGATGACTTCCGTCGGTTTTGAGTTAGTGGTCATCTCTGCTTGTGTGCTCGGTGGGGTATCGCTCAAAGGCGGGATAGGTAAAGTATCTTACGTTATTGCGGGTGTGCTCATCCTCGGTACGGTAGAGAATGCGATGAATCTACTGAATATGTCACCTTTTTCTCAATACGTGGTACGAGGAACTATTTTGCTCGCGGCGGTTATCTTTGACCGCTATAAACAAAATAAATCCAGCTAGAAGCAATTCATTGCCACACAACAAAAAAGAAGGGCTAACCTGTGCAGCTCTTCTTTTTTCTAAAAAACTATCCATTGGTTTGACAGTGCTTTTTAGTGAAGTTTATCGCTAAGGATGGCTTCTATCGCAAAACTTATTCTTGACGTACAGGTAACGGCCTCTAGATACACTGACCTATCAGAGGGTATCTAGACTTAAAACGTCAAAGGTTTCGACAGAATCGACCACTTAGTTATAGTCGTAATTGGGGAATTGGGGAATTGGACGTTATACCGCACTAGCCCGATTAGAGTGTTAAATGCCTCCATCTGTAAATGTTTATCGTTTTTACTAGCCGTTCGACCATCTTGTAAAGCTTTGACAATTTCGTCAGGATTTCTTCCTGTATAGAGCTTTATTCCCGCTCTTGAGGTCACAGTGATCGTATCTAATAATGGAAGAAGCTCTTGAAACTTCTCGACACTTTCCATATCGCTATAGGCTTCATCATGTTTGTTCAATGGCGTTCTTCTAGCACCATCAGGGACTAACTTTCCTTCTCTAATACTTTTAAGTGCTGACTCATACCTTGTGAAAACCCCCATCATACTTAACGACTTATCAACGGCTAGCACCGTCAAATGAGTCTTAAAGCCATGTTTTTTACAATCATCCAGAACGTGTAATATTGAGTGTTGCTGATCTAACATGGAGCGTTGTATCACCATGTTGAATTTTTTTTCAAGTCCGTACTTTATTAAACCTTCGCAGAGAAACAACGCCGTTTGTTGGCAGTTTGACACCGTGCTTGGGTGCCCATTGCTTGCTAACTCCGAATAACCTGGAATGTATTTTTTCAGTTCATCATAATCAACCACCACACAGTTATTCTTGAGCTGTGACGAACATGCTTTTATCGCGGTCGATTTCCCAGCGCCCATTTGCCCTGTAACAACAAAGGCGCTTGGTTGTTCTTGAGGCGTAACGCCTTGGCATAGCTTCTCTTGCACATGTTTTAATAAGTTAATTTTATTACTCGGTTCAGAGAGGAACCGATTATCATCCATATCTTTTACCCGGCGCTGGCGAAGTTCCAAAGCGCTTTGCGTTGCACTGACTGGTACATTCTTTACCTGTTTAACAAAGAATGGTTCTTGTAGTGATGTTGCCCGTTCGAGGGAATAGCTTTGAGGCTCCGTAAATGTAAAAGATGTTTTCATTTCAAATCCTTATAAAATTAGGCTTTGTTCAAACGATATCTAAGCGAACCATAGTCAGCACAGTGGAAGGCGCTATATTATCACCGCGGTATGATGTATAGAGATGCATCTTATTGGACGTGAGGATGACTAAAAGGTCATGTCTTTATTTGTGAGTAAATGTAGAAGATTGATTTCATCCAGATGAGTTTACATCCGTTGTGAATATAATTTTTAGCCGTTTACTGGTTCAATAAAATGCACATTTATTCATACTTTTACAGCATGTCGAATCACATGCTTTGAGCTAAAAGTGATAAGCATGAAAAAGCCGTTGCTATGTTCAACCTTCGAGTAAACAAAAAGCAGAAGGATAGCGCGAACTTTTTATGATTTATGGTTATGATTTTTGGATATCAAAGGGTAAGTACAAAGAACCAAGCATTTGATATGCAGACGCATTCGCTTGAGTAATGTAAGGGCGAGAAGATTTTTCCTGATATTGCGTCTGGTGCAAAAACCAGCCGACCTTCTTTGAACAACGCCTTGCCCCGTTGCGGGCAAGTGAGGCTATCAACGCCTACAAATGAGACAGGCTAGTCCGTTCGTGAAAGCACGGTGTAGAGATAATAAAGTTTGTATCCTTGGGGTGATCCTCGTCACCCCTTTTGGGTCTTCTCTACACACTTACACCCACTGTCCGGCGACATAGCCGCTTGACCAACACCATTGGAAATTATAGCCGCCAAGCCAGCCCGTCACATCCATTACCTCACCAATAAAATAGAGGCCCGGAACCGATTTGCATTCCATGGTTTTCGATGAGAGGCAATCGGTGTCTACGCCACCTAATGTGACTTCGGCTGTGCGATAACCTTCAGTACCATTGGGAAGAATCGGCCAATGTTGTAAGTCGTGTGCGATAGCGGTTATTTCGTGTGGGTTTAACTGTTTGAGCGGTTTATCGACAAAAGCTTTGCGCTCAATCAGTACTTCAACTAAACGCTTAGGCAGTACTTTCGCGAGTGTATTTTTTAAGCTTTGATTTGGGTGTGCTTCACGTGATTCATTCAATAGCCGCTCGATGTCTACTTCCGGCACTAAGTTGATACTGACCTTCTGCCCCGCTTTCCAGTAAGAAGAAATTTGCAACACCGCCGGCCCAGATAAACCACGATGAGTAAACAGCAGTGCTTCTTTAAACACTGTGCCATCTTCAGTAGTGATTTCAGTTGGAATGGCAATGCCGGCCAGTTCGGCGAAATCTTCTTTATCTTGTTTATGCAGTGTAAAAGGCACGAGCCCGGCCGTGGTTGGGATCACCGCCAGTCCAAACTGCTCTGCAATTTTGTAACCAAAAGGAGTCGCACCAAGCTTGGGCATCGACAAGCCGCCCGTTGCGACCACCAGTGACTGGCATTGGATCGGCCCGTCATTGGTGGTGAGCTGAAAGCCGTTTGGCACCTTATCTATCGATTGAATCTCGACTTGATAACGCTGCTTGACCGTCGGTAAATCGCACTCTTTTAGCAACATATTGACGATGTCCTTCGCCGAATCAAGGCAGAAGAGCTGGCCATGATCGCGCTCTTCAAACGCAATATTGTATTTACTGACCAGCGAGATAAAGTCCCACTGGCTGTACTGCGATAACGCTGATTTAACGAAATGGGGATTGCGGCATAAATAGTTGGCGGCCGATAGTTCATAATTGGTGAAATTACAGCGACCGCCACCTGAGATCAAAATTTTACGGCCAGGCTTTTTGGCATGATCGAGAACGCATACGCTGCGCCCGCGCAGGCCAGCTTGCGCGGCGCACATTAGCCCGGCGGCGCCAGCACCAATAACGACAACATCAAACGACTGACTCATGCTTTCACCTTCATTTAATTAGACGCACACGCACCTAATGACAAACAAAAAGGATGCAGCGCTAGTGGCGTACATCCTTATCAATGGGGGACATTTTAACGACTAATTGAGTGAAGACAAGGTTAATCCACCAGCGACGGTATTAGACGAGCTGCTCTGCAAGCTCGCGCCCTTTTCCGCGAACGGCGTCAATTGTTTCAGCAAATGTGGCAGATATTGCCAGCACACGAGTATCTGGGTGCTCAGCCAGAAATAAGCGTTTTTCTTTTTCGGTCAGGATATCCCATTGATGGTGGATATCACGGGCAAAATGCAATACACGGGCAAGTTTTGGTGAAAGCTGCGCTTTTTCTGGCTGCGCAGAGTAGGCGATCGCATCGACCATCTCATCAGGAAACTTCCAAGCTTTGGCTAGCTTCGCCCCCAGTACATTCGCATCGGTATGGATGATTTGCTGTTGTGCTTCTAGTTCAACTTCACCAGCATCAACACAAAGGCGAATTTTCAACGCTTCTTGCGGCGCTAATGTGTGGATCATCAATTGGCCAATGTTGTGCAATATTCCGGTAGTAAAAACGCTATTGGCATCGAGTTTACAAGCGGCCCCCAGTTTGCTGGCGATAATGGCAATTTCAAAGGTATCGGACCAATATTGCTGCAGATCCAAGGTGTCAATTTTAGGAAAAGCACTGGATAATACCGATGCCACCACCATAGTTCTCACCGAGCCACTTCCGACACGAATCACCGCATCATTGATAGAGGCCACTGTGCGGCTTCCGCCAAAATGTGCCGAATTTGCAAGGCGAAGCAGCCGCGCACTCAACACTTGTTCCATGGCAATTTTTTTTGTGAGCGCACCAAAATCGACCTCTTCCTTATTAACCATTTCGAGTAGTTCTTGTAATACTTGTTGAATACGAGGTAACTCATTCAAACGTGCGAGCAGTGCTTTTTCATCCATTATTTTTCTCCTTTCGATTGCTCTTGCTAATAATAGTCGCCGCACAATGAAGATGCATAATAGTGAAGAAATAAGTCGATGACTTTATACAGACGATAAAAAAGGAGCACGATAGCTCCTTTAATCAATACAATGACTGGCTCAGTTATACGATACAAGCCGCGAAGGTTGTCACCGCCAGCAATGACATCGACAAGATAAACAGCGCTCTAACGCGATCACACTTGCCCGTAAATAGGGGATCGTGGTGATGGTGATACTCTTTACCTTTCAAATAGTGGAAAAGACGAACCTGCTTGGTGACATTACCGTGAGTGGTAAAAAAGCCACCGCCATCCACTTGTTGATAAAGCAATGGATGAGCTTCGCGCATGATGTAAATAAGTGAGCGCAGCGCAGTAAGATACCTGGCTAGGTTAACCCCAGTGACCAGCATTAGCGCAAATAAAATTGTATCCCCAGTGATCATCTTTTCCTCCCTACACCTTTGCATAGAACCCAAAGAAAAAGACGATCGCTTCATACTCTTTCTGCTGCGATTACACAGCTTGGGTATCCATTACAGAAGATGAGCCGGCTTTTGCCATTGCGGCTAGGTCTTTGTCGATGAAGAACAGCGCCTTACCATCATCACCCACAAGCTCTAGCTTATCTAAAATCCCTTTAAACAACTTCTCTTCTTCATGTTGCTCCGCAACGTACCACTGAAGGAAGTTAAACGTTGAGTAGTCTTGAGATGTGAACGCCGCATGAGCGAGTTTATTAATCTGCTGAGTAATCATCTGCTCATGTTGATAAGTTTCGCGAAACACTTCACCAAGGCTCGTAAACTTATGTTTTGGCGCTGCGATCGCACCAAGGATAGGCAGTGCACCCGTTTCACTCACGTAGGTGAATAAACGCTGCATGTGCTGCATTTCTTCTACGGCATGAGCGCGTAAAAACTCAGCAGCACCTTCAAATCCTTTATCTTCACACCAAGCACTCATTTGTAAGTATAGATTGGATGAAAAAAATTCCAGATTAATTTGTTCATTCAGTTTTTCAACCATAGCTTGTGACAACATGTCGACTCCTAGTTTATGTAACGATTTGAATTGACTATACCATGAACCTCACCATAACACTTTGAGTCAGGTATGCGGATATGAGATCACGGCGACAAAAAACTCTCGGCCTCAGTGCTAATCTTTAATCAGTACCCCATCAGGAGATAATACAATGAGTTATCAACATATTTTGGTTGCCATTGATCTTTCAGAAGACAGTAAACTCTTAGTCGACAAAGCGGTTGCACTGGCAAAACCACTCGATGCTGACGTTTCTTTCATTCACATTGATGTCAACTATGCCGAGCTGTATACCGGACTCATTGATATCAATTTAGCAGAAACTCAACATCACGCGATGGAAGCGTCACAAAAGCAGCTGCAAGCCTTAGCGGAACATGCGCAATACCCTATCCGCCATACACTAGTAGGCAGCGGCGACCTCAGTAATGAGCTATGCGAAACCATCGCTGAATTCAGTGTTGATTTGGTGGTCTGCGGTCATCATCAAGATTTTTGGAGCAAGTTACTCTCATCCACTCGGCAACTGATTAACTGTTCGCCAGTCGACATGCTTGTAATACCACTTCACGACTGACGACAAGCCAAAACTCGGTTAGACTGCGGGTTATTTACTGTTCAGCGTTGTTTGTTATGGCCTATCTCTCTGTAGTCACCCTACTTTGGGCATTTTCATTTAGCTTGATCGGCGTTTATCTCGCCGGTCAAGTTGATTCTTGGTTCGCGGTTTGGATGCGCGTTGCATTAGCGAGCTTAGTATTTCTACCTTTGATCAGGTTTAAAACCGTTCCCGCTCCGTTGATCGCTAAGTTGATGACCATTGGTGGAATTCAACTGGGCCTGATGTACTGTTTCTACTATCAATCATTTTTACTGCTATCGGTTCCTGAAGTTTTGCTGTTTACGGTGTTTACACCAATCTACGTCACGCTGATCTACGATCTACTGAAAGGCCGCTTTTCTCCGTGGTACTTAGTGACGGCGGCCATTGCCGTAATCGGTGCCGTTTTTATTAAATTTGCGGCAATAAACGAGCACTTTTTGCTGGGCTTTTTGGTGGTGCAAGGGGCTAACCTCTGTTTTGCTATCGGCCAAGTGGCTTATAAATACCTCATGGAAAAAGAGACCATTACTTTAGCGCAACACAGCGTATTCGGTTATTTCTACTTAGGTGCATTGGTGGTAGCAAGCGTGGCATTTTTACTGTTTGGTAATAGTGAAAAACTGCCCACTACCTCTTTGCAATGGGGTATTTTGATCTACTTAGGGGTAATTGCTTCTGGGCTTGGTTACTTCGTGTGGAACAAAGGAGCCTGTTTAGTCAATGCAGGCGCATTAGCGATTATGAATAATGCGCTGGTTCCCGCCGGATTAGTGGTGAACATTCTGATTTGGAATCGCGACGTAGATTTAATCAGCCTTGCAATTGGCGGCGTGATCATTTTGTTCTCACTGTGGGTCAATGAAACTTGGGTAAAGCGCAAAGTCGCTGCCAGCCGTACTCACTGAATCAGGTTGAGCGTTAAAAACAACAAAGCCCGCAATCATCGCGGGCTTTGTTGTTGAAAAAGGGGCTATCGTGGCTCGGTTTAACTCACCATCTGTTTTCAGTAAACCATCTATTTTTAGTAAACTATCTGTTTTTAGTGAATCTGCCGTTGTAGTGAACGTTCACTAACCGAAGAAATTCGTTGATTCACATCGGCAAACTTTACTTGTAATGCAGGGTGTTTCTTTAACAGTTTTTGCTGCTGTTTCAGCACTTTTTCTAACTTCTTCAGTACTTTTTTTTGTTTTTTTAACGCTTTCTTGTTCTGTTTTTCCGATCGCTTGGCGGCCTTTTTACCTTTGTCCGTCATGCCATTTGACGTACCAGAGCGCAGTTGTTTCTTCCCTTCCGAAACAAGCTTTGTCGATGCACTCGGAATAGCAGCAGGCTTACACAGCGTGTTTTTATCCGATGATGAACGAGCACATGAGCGACAAAGAAATTTTGGCGCAGCCACAATCTGATGGATATCCCCAAGCTGGCTAGTAATATCGTGTCGGTTCAATTTGCATAAACGCTTATTCATGTACGCCTCGATCACGAATAGGAATAATTATTAGTTAGATATACAATTCCAAACACGATTAAGCAAGCACTAAATTACATCTATGGGCCACGAGATTTTCTCGCCAAAGCTAACGTATTGAATGCGTTAGATCATCGCCGCTTTCACATACACATCAAAACGATTTTTCTTGGTTTCAATCGCCATACTCGGCTTTTGTTTGTCTAACCAATCGGCATAGTCAGGACGCTTCACCACCACGCGTTTGGTCGCCAAACTCAAGGCTGGGTTTAATAATGCATCAGCATCCAAGTCAGCGCCCACCAGCGATTGAAAGACGCGCATCTCCTTTTTTACCAAAGCCGTTTGTTTTTTACTTTCCGGGTGCGGGTACATGGGGTCAAGATACACCACATCTGGCTTTACAAAATCTTCATCTTGCGCAAGTTTTTCGAGCGCATCATGACTCGAAGCGTGAAGTAACGACATTCGCTCGCTTACCCAGCCACCAATCTCCGCATCTTGCTTGGCACGCTCTAAACCATCATCGAGCAGCGCGGCCACAACGGGATGTCGCTCAACCATTTGCACTTTACAACCAAGCGAGGCCAATACAAAAGCATCACGACCTAACCCGGCCGTTGCATCTAACACGGTCGGTGTCGCTCCTTTGTTTAGTCCAGCAGCTTTGGCTATCGACTGACCTTTACCGCCACCAAATTTACGTCGGTGAGCAACCGCTCCCGTGACTAAATCGACATAAATAGCGCCGAGTTTAGGCTCATCCAGTTTACGCAACTCAAGACGATACTGAGTTAATACCAAGGCAAATGGGCTCTCAGCGCATGGTTTTAATCCCCAACGCGCGGCTAATGTATCCAAATGTGCTTGCTGAGCAGGAACTTCGCAAATCAGTTGTAGCTGCAAGTTAACTCCGAAACAAAGGAAATAATGAGGAGGCTTGAGTTTACCCAATTTTCACCGACGTGACTAAAGCTTATCGCTTTTCTTAAATGGCGGCTTACGAGAAACAACGACCAGTGATAAACTGAGCGAACCATTTCAATGATAAGGATGCTGTGATGCAAGCCACTACCGCTAAACTGGACGAACTCGACCGCGCCATTTTAAAAATTTTAATGGACGATGCACGTACGCCCTACGCAGAAATGGCCAAGCAGTTCAACGTTAGTCCTGCCACTATCCATGTTCGCATTGAAAAGATGAAATCGGCCGATATCATTCAGGGTACGGAAGTGATCGTCAATACCAAAAAATTGGGTTATGACGTGTGTTGTTTTATCGGTATCAATCTCAATGCCGCGCGAGACTACCATTCGGCGCTCGCCAAACTCAATGCGCTGGATGAAGTGGTGGAAGCCTATTACACCACAGGAGCCTATAATATTTTTGTGAAGTTAATGTGCCGCTCGATTGAGGAATTACAATTTGTGCTGATCGACAAATTACAGGCAATTGATGAAGTGCAATCCACAGAGACGCTTATTTCCTTGCAGAACCCGATTAACCGAAATGTGAATCCTTAATCACCAAAGCTGCAAACACCACGCAATAAAAAGCCCGAAACTAAATTCCGGGCTATGGCATCGGTACTGATAATAAATTATTTGTTCAGATAAGTTAAAAGCTCTTCAGCCGAAATACCCTGCTTTGCCAATTCCTTCGCCATGATTTCGACTTGCTCGCCTTTACGCGCTTCAATCACTTGTTGAAACTGAAAGACTAAATCACGCAGAACTGGTAGTGGTACTTGTTTGGCGGCACTGCGAATACGCTCACTACTTTGGTTGCCTAATTCATTCAGCAATTTTCCGAACATGACCTTTTCTGGAGACTCGTCGAGTTGTTCCCAAATTCGAGCCATTTCATAGGTTGTCATTGACATTGTTGTTTCGTTTCCAAAGTGCAATTGAAATAATTAAGTGGCTAAATATACACCCGTTAAAAAGAATATAAAACAGCAGGTGACAATTTATTAATTCACCACTAATTGATGCCAATAACGCCCTGCTTTAGAAAACAGGATAAACAACGCTGGCGCAATCAGCCACATTTGTAGTGCAATTAATATCTGAGGTTCTAACCCAACACGCTGCATGGTGCCAACTAACAGGCCAGCACCACTCATCTGAAACAAACCAAGCAGTGCCGCGGCGGTTCCTGCACGGTCACCAAATGGCGCCAGTGCTTTTCCTGCGGCCGCTCCCAGAATCCAAGCAAAACCGATTGATGACATAAAAATGGGCAGCATAAAGGCAATCGCCGTTTTCTGTTGTGCCAGCGCGACCATGGTAGTCCCCGCAATCAATAACGTGCCAATTCCAACCACCAGCGCCATATGGGTACCAAACCTATCCATAAATTTCGGCGCACTTAGGCAGGCAACGATATTAATGATGGCATTGAGTCCAAACCAGAAAGTAAATTCGTTCATGGTTAATCCATAACCTTCCATCAATACCACTGGGGCAGAAGTGACATAGGCTAAAATAACCGCCATCGCTAACATACATAATGAAGCATGGAAGAGAAAAGATGGTGTTTTCAATACGGACCAGTAACGCGATAACTTAAAGAACGCTTGCTGTTCGGTGGCTTGCGGGTTGGTTTCTTTCATACCAATCACCATCATTAAACCCGCGACCACGGCAAAACCAGCCATAAAGCTGAAGTTACTGCGCCAGCCAAATTGCTGAGTTACCCAACTACCAAGGATTGGCGCTAATGCAGGAATAAAACAGATTGCACCATTTAAGTAGCTGATCATTTTGCCGCTACGTTGTGGGCCAAAAATATCGCGAACTGTTGCAAAAGCCGCTACCGATGTCGCGCACGCACCGAAGCCTTGTAGTAGCCGAGCCATCAGCATCCATTCAATACTTTGAGCGGCCCACGCCAAGCAAGCACTCAATGCATAAATACTGATCCCTCCTAATGCAACAGTTCGACGGCCGAGTTTGTCCGCTAGCGGGCCAGCAAAGAGTTGACCGACTCCCATAGCAAACAGAAACCAAGTAATCGTATCTTGTGCATAAGCGTGTTCCACGTGAAACGTTTGAGAAATTTGCGGTAAAGCTGGTAGATAAATATCAATCGCTAACGGGCTAAACAGAACCAACAAAATCAGTAATGCCAATTGACGCTTGCTATGCGCGTCAGAGGTTATTTGCTTCACGAAACACTCCAGTAATGAGAAAGAACACACTTTTACAACTCGGCTATAATAGAGCAATGATGATATGAATAGAAATGGCTTATACTCATCACAATTATTCCCAAATGGAAATACAGATGAATATAGAAAAATTAGCCAGAATCGATCTTAATTTGCTTGTTTGTCTGTCCGTACTGCTAGAAGAACTGAACGTAACGCGCGCCGCCCATCGCCTCTGTTTGAGTCAATCTGCCGTCAGTAAATCGCTTGCCAAGCTTCGTCAGCAGTTTAATGACCCGTTGTTTATTCGTAATTCACATGGCTTAAAGGCCACACCGCAGGCGCTCTATCTCAAACCCAAACTCGACACCCTCATCAATCAGCTCGAGCTACTCACTCAACCACAACAGTTTTCACCACAAAGCAGTGAATACCGTTTTCATATTGCGGCAGTAGAAAGCGTCTACCCATTGATTCTCCCCCATTTTTTGCCCGCTATTTTCAGCCAAGGTCCAAATCTCAACATCAATACTCACTCTTGGAATGACCAAACCTTTAAGAAATTGCAGCTTGGTGAGTTGGATTTAGGCATTACCGGCAAGGACATTGATATCAATGATGCCAAATTAACGATGCTGCCACCCAGTGATATCTGTGAGCAAGAGATCTATCGAGATAGCCAAATGTGCGTGGTACGTAAAGACCACCCAGCATTACGAGACAATTGGACGTTAGAGCGCTATTTATCGCTACGTCACGTACAAGTACGCTGCGATGGTAATGATCGCTGGCTACTCGACTATCGCTTGGCGGATATCGGCCGAGAAAGGGACATCGCAATTACAGTACCGGATTTTAATAGTGCCGCCAGCCTTTGTACCTATACTGATTTTATCTTTACCGCGCCGAGCCACTTCACCCACCTAGTAGCTAAGCAGATGGATCTCGTCGTGTTGCCATTACCGATGGAATTTCCACCTATGGCTTATACGTTATTTTGGCACAGAGACAGAGAAAGTGACCCCGCATTGAGCTGGTTAAGGCAGATGATCCAAACCAAAACACTGCATCTCAGGTGAAGCTGCGGTTTGCGCCAGTTCGATAAAAAGAGTAGCTTATTGAAGCTCGTCCCCATCGCCACAACCCCATAGACACAATAATAAAGTCAGGGTTTGCTATGGATTTGCACAGCCCCCTACACCTACAACGGACGGTTATGAGAAAGGATATAACACAGATGCATGATTCAATCGCACAACGCGTATCAGCCTTACGTGGCTGGCTCACACAACAAGGGCTTGATGCCATCATCATTCCACACGAAGATGAATATCTCGGGGAATATGTACCGCAACACAACGAACGCCTGCATTGGTTAACTGGTTTTACTGGCTCGGCAGGCGCGGCTGTGGTCACCCACGATAACGCGGCTATTTTTGTGGATGGCCGCTATACCGTGCAAGTTCGTAAACAAGTGCCAGAGGCAACCTTTGAGTACCGTCACTTGATTGAAGAGCCCGTTCTTGATTGGCTCCAAAGCGCATTGGTCTCAGGTAGTAAAGTGGGATTTGATCCGCGCATGCATCGAGCAAGCTGGCTTAAAGCAGCACAGGCAAAATTATCTGATGAGTTACAGCTTATTGCCGTCGGCAGTAACCCAATCGATGAGTTATGGAAGGACCGTCCTAGCGCTGCAATTTCAGCAGTGCGCCTAATGGGTAATGAACTCGTCGGTATCAGTAGCCATGATAAGCGTGAGCAAATAGCCCATCAGCTGAGTAAGAAAAAGATTGATGCGGCGGTACTGACAGAACTTGATTCCATCTGCTGGCTGCTAAATATCCGTGGCCTTGATGTTTCCCGATTACCAGTCTTACTTTCCCATGCCATTATTTATGCTGACTCCAACGTCGATTTCTTCCTTGACCCTGCTCGTCTTCCTGCGGAATTTGACAAGCATATCGGTGGCGGCGTTCGCGTTCACCATCCAGATCAACTAGAAAAGCAGCTTAATTTACTCGCAGGTAAAAAAGTGATAATCGACCCTGCTACCAGTAATGCATGGTTTACGCTGACTTTACAAAATTCCGCTGCTGAAATCATTAATGACGCCGATCCGTGCTTACTGCTAAAGGCGGCAAAAAATGCAACCGAAGTCTCTGGAATGAAAGCGTGCCACGTGCGTGATGGTGTGGCGATGACGAAATTTCTTGCTTGGTTGGATAATGAAGTGGCTAGCCAAAGACTGCACGACGAAGGCTATTTATCTGACCGCTTACAAGCATTTAGAGAGGAAGACCCAACTCTAGCCGATCTTAGTTTTGATACTATTTCAGCGGCAGGCAGTAATGCAGCTATGTGCCATTACAACCACATCAACCAAGTAAAACCAGGACAATTAGCTCAAGACTCACTTTATCTTGTCGATTCTGGCGGCCAATATTGTGATGGTACGACTGACATTACGCGTACCATTGCTATTGGTAACCCCAGTGAAGAGATGAAAAAACAGTTCACTTTAGTGCTTAAAGGTCATATTGCACTAGCCAGAGCACGCTTTCCAAAAGGCACTTGTGGTCATCAGCTTGATGTACTTGCCCGTCAGCACCTATGGGCTAATGGCTTCGATTATGATCATGGCACTGGTCATGGAGTCGGCCACTTTTTGAGTGTCCATGAAGGGCCACAACGCATCAGCAAAGTTTTCAACAACGTCGCACTGCTTCCGGGTATGGTACTGTCGAACGAGCCCGGTTATTACCGTGCCGATGCGTTTGGCATTCGTATAGAAAACTTAGAACTGGTGGTCGAAGTTGAAACACAAGGTGATTTCTCTGTGTTGGGGTTTGAGTCACTCACGCGTTGCCCGATTGATAAGCGCGCGATCAACATCAATATGTTAACTCGACCAGAGCTCACATGGTTAAATGACTACCATCAAAAAGTATGGGATCAAGTTAGCCCACTCGTTGAGGGTGATAACAAAGCGTGGTTGCGCCAAGCGACGCTACCTATTGAGCATAATTAAACTTCAACATGATAGAACAAATGCGCTGTAGGTAGTTTCTCTGTAGTAACTTAACCTAGAAAGATGAAAGGCGACCTCGAGTCGCCTTTACTTTAACTTATGATTCTCTTAACTCGAACTCACCTTAATTAGCTAAATCATCATACTTTAATGCATCCATATGTTTCACGTGAAACGTGCAAGCCATAACCTCATCCAGAATAGGCAGCATGCCAATCTCGCCACACGACTTCAAAACCTTGCCCTTTAACAGCGGCGGCAACTTGTGCGGCTGTACGTTCATCGCTAATCACAAATTGCTCAAGTTCGGTCTCTTGCATTGCATAACCTCCAGGCTGTGTTTTTGATCCCGCCGATATGCTGGTGATCCCAAGTGGGATGAGCTTATCCCTAAAGTGCGCCGATTCGCGGGTAGAAAGCGAGAGTTCCACTTCTGAATTTAGCAAGCGAAATGCACAGATGAGCTGAACCAGTTGCTTGTCAGACATAACCGATTTAGGTTGCAGACCACCTTCACAAGGTCGCAAGCGAGGAAACGAAATCGAATAGCGCGTCTTCCAATATCTCTTTTCAAGATAATCCAGGTGAGCGGCCACGTAAAAACAATCGGCCCGCCAATCTTCCAAGCCAATCAAAGCGCCAAGACCAATCTTATCAATCCCTGCCCGGGCAAGTCGGTCCGGTGTTTCAAGGCGAAAGTTAAAATCCATTTTGTTGCCTCGCAGATGATGTAAAGCGTAAGTCGATGGATGATAAGTCTCTTGATATACCATTACCGCATCTAAACCTAAGCTCTTTAGCTCCGCATACTGCGCTTGCTGAAGCGGTTGAACCTCCATAGCAACATAGCTGACTTCACGCTTTATCAACGGCAGTATCTGCCGGAAATAGTTCATGCCTACTTTGGTTTCATGCTCACCGGTTACCAACAACACATTATCAAACTGCATTTGCTTGATAACTGCCAATTCACGTTCAACTTCATGCAAACTTAATGTACGCCGCTTAATGCGATTCTCCATCGAAAATCCACAATAAGTGCACGCATTGGCACACAAATTTGAAAGATAAAGCGGGATATAAAAAGAAAGAGTATTGCCAAAGCGTTGCCTCGTCAGTGCGTAAGAAAGTTGCGCTAACTGCTCGATATAAGGCTCAGCAGCAGGAGAGATTAATGCCTTAAAATCCTCCAAATCGCGCTTCTCTTTATGCAATGCTCGCTCGACATCTGACGCTGTTTTGGAACGGATTGATAACGCAATATCGTCCCAATCGAGTTGTTTGAAACGTTCTAAAAAGCTCATCGCTATTGATCCAAAAATGCAGTTAGAGGGCTGGATGCGATAGCATGATGAACCTGAGTTGCAAGCCCAGCCTCATAAGCCATTCGACCCGACTCCACCGCCAACTTAAATGCCAACGCCATTTGTATCGGATCGCGCGCGGCCGCAATTGCGGTGTTAACTAAGACAGCATCCGCGCCCAATTCCATCGCAAAAGCCGCATGCGAAGGCGCGCCAATACCGGCATCAATAATCACGGGTACACGAGCTTGGTTGATGATGATTTCTAAAAAATCTCGTGAGACCAGCCCCTTATTCGATCCAATTGGCGCACCTAATGGCATTACGGCCGCGCACCCCACTTCCTCTAAACGCTTACACAACACGGGGTCAGCATGGCAATAAGGTAATACGATAAATCCATCTTTCACTAATTGTTCCGCTGCCTTTAACGTTTCGATAGGGTCAGGCATCAGATACTTAGGATCGGGATGAATTTCTAGCTTCAGCCAAGATGTCGATAACGCTTCACGCGCTAAATGGGCAGCAAAAATCGCATCATTCGCATTTTTCGCACCCGATGTATTGGGTAAGAGATTGACGCCTGACTCGATAAGTGGCGCTAAAATATCATCATTTAATTGGTTAAGATCGACTCGCTTTAATGCCATCGTCGCCATTTGTGAACCAGATATGGCAATAGCTTTTGTCATTAACTCTCGGTTGGCAAATTTCCCCGTACCAGTGAACAGGCGAGATTCAAACTGTTTATTCGCTATCGTTAACATTTAGCCTCCTGCAATGGCTTGAAACAGCGATATTTGATCGCCTTCACTTAATAGGGTCGTTGACCACGCACTACGTGGCACCACGCTCTGATTCAGGGCAAACACACAACCGGTAATAGCGATAGAAAGCAGTTTGGTGAGATCCGTAATACTGGTTCCCGCTGAAACTTGATGAAACTGCTGATTAATCTTGATGGTTATATCTGACATGTGGCTTCTCCCTTCATCTGATCAGCCTGTGGGTACCCACACACCTCGCACTGAGGATCTTTAACAACATTTAAGGTTTGGAATTGAAACAAATGAGCATCAAACAGTGCCAGTTGGTTAGCATTACGCATC
This sequence comes from Vibrio sp. B1-2, assembly GCF_963888445.1. Lineage (NCBI taxonomy): Bacteria > Pseudomonadati > Pseudomonadota > Gammaproteobacteria > Vibrionales > Vibrionaceae > Vibrio > Vibrio sp. B1-2. The sequence continues at coordinate 4,980 of NZ_CAWPJH010000009.1, read as the reverse complement.
GTCTGTCGAGTCAATATCATGATGGCTTGTAAAGCTTGCAGGGTTCCGATGATTCCGACGACAGGCCCCAGAATACCGAATTCATTACAACGCTGCGCGGTAGGCAGTTCGCTATCAGGCACTAAACAGTGATAACAAGGTGACAACGGCAGTTGATCAAAAGCAATGACTTGCCCCTTCCATCCAATAGCCGAACCTGAAATCAATGGCTTAATTAGTTTACGGCACAACTGGTTAATTTGCTGACGACTGTGGATGTTATCCGTGCAGTCAAGAACGACATCAGCATTCAGCACTTCCAGTTCGAGCTGAGTACCAATAAGGCGTTTAGATATCGCTCTTACTCTGCAATCAGGGTTGATGGCTTTAATTTGCTCTGCCATCGCATCGACTTTGGTTTGACCAATTTGCCTCTCTCGGTAGATCACCTGCCGAGGTAAGTTGCTGCTTTCAACTCGGTCATCATCCACTATTACCAGTTGTCCAATACCAGCACTCGCCAAATACAAAACGGCCGCAGACCCTAAACCACCACAACCAATAACCAGCACTCGGCTATCAAGTAAATATTGCTGTCCATTCTCACCTATTTCAGGAAGCGCAAGTTGTCTTTGATAACGGATAAATTGCGCATCAGAAAGCATAATTACATACCTCCTCAGCACTACTTGGTAATCGGTTTTGTATGATTCGATTGAAACTATCAATGACCAACTGAGGTGATTTTGCTTCTGTCACTGCACGTACAACGGCCAAGCCTGATACATCGCACTGCCAAACTTGCAATGCGTTCTCTAGGTTAATTCCGCCAATTGCAACTGTGGGTATTTTTGCACTTACAACTTCATCTGAGTTGGCGGCACAACTTAAACTCTCAATTAGCTGCTGGTAAAGTTTCAACCTAACAAGCCCCTGTGGCTTAGAGGGCATAATTTTGGTGGTGGTTGGGAATATGTGACCCAAAGCGATATAGCTGGGATTTAGTGAAGTGATGTTCAGAATCTCATAATAGCCGTGAGTTGAAATGCCTAAACAGATCCCAGCTTGAGCAATTTGTGCTAAATCTGCATTGGTGAGATCTTCTTGTCCAAGATGAATGCCAAAAGCACCATGCTTTATCGCAAGCTGCCAATGATCATTAATAAAAACCTGTGCTTGATAGGCTTGTCCAAGCTCAATAGCGGCGATAATTTGTGATTCGAGATCAGGATGTGTTGAATCTTTTATTCGCAGTTGGATTGTCTTTACATCAAACTTCAATAACCGCTCGACCCACTCAGCGCTATCCACAACAGGGTAAAGGCCAATATTTTTGTCTATCTTTGGAAAACAGATATTATTTTGTTTATCGTCAGCAAAGATGCCAGCTGCTGAATGTAGTAGCTGAGGAAAATATCGGCTATCTGTTGGCCATGTTTCACGTGAAACACTCATTGCCGCGCGAGTAACCACTAAAGCATCCTCTAGTGGAAAGTCGAGACACAACAATGATAGAACCCAAGCAAAGTGCTCACTCTTTGCATCAGCAGCATGAGCATTCGTAGAATATCTTATACGACGCAGCTCTTCTCCGTGATACCACTCATCGACATAGTCGTGTGAGTCAGCATCTATAAGCCCTATTTTGACCAAACAAGTTTCTCGTTTCTGGGAGTGATCGAATGGCATTTGAGCGCAAAAATTGACTTGGTATTGCAAGAATAAATTGGGCTTATCAGTTAAAGCACTTAGCGCATCTTCGCACGAGGCTAAGCAATCACTGCCAATCAAAGATGAGCATGACGGCGTTACTAATTGACAATATAAAGTTGGGCTGGCACCCAAATAAATATCATCGATATCAAAACCATGATGCTTGGCCAATAGCAAAACCTGTTGTACTTGAGCTGTCAACGCAATGTCATCACGGGGGATAAGTAATTGAATCATCTAATTACTCCTCGCTAACGACTGACCGTTGACTAACAGCAGGGTGATAAAGCTCTGATCCTGAGGCTTTAAACTCTTGCGATTTCTGTCTCATGCCTTGTAACGGGTCATCTAGCAGCGTAACGGAAATGAGCGCATCAGCAGCAACTTGCTTGGTATCTAGCGCATACTCTCGAACCTCTTGAGAGATTTTCATCGAGCAGAATTTCGGCCCGCACATTGAGCAAAAATGCGCGACTTTACCAGACTCTTGCGGAAGAGTTTCATCGTGAAAAGTACGCGCTGTAACTGGGTCTAATGCAAGATTGAATTGGTCTTCCCAACGAAACTCAAAACGTGCTTTCGATAAAGCATTATCGCGCACTTGTGCTCCCGGGTGCCCTTTCGCAAGGTCTGCAGCATGTGCTGCCAATTTATAAGTAATTAAACCCGTTTTAACATCTTCTTTGTTTGGTAAACCAAGGTGCTCTTTCGGTGTTACATAGCAAAGCATCGCGCAACCATACCAGCCAATCATCGCAGCGCCAATGCCGGAAGTGATGTGATCATATCCCGGAGCAATATCGGTAGTTAATGGGCCCAAGGTATAGAATGGCGCTTCATGGCAATGCTTTAATTGTTCATCCATATTCTCTTTAATCAAATGCATGGGGATATGACCAGGACCTTCAATAATGACCTGTACATCATATTCCCACGCTATTTTGGTCAACTCACCTAAAGTGCGCAGCTCTGCAAATTGTGCTTCATCGTTAGCATCGGCAATGGATCCTGGCCGTAGTCCATCCCCTAAGGAAAGGGCAACGTCATACTTGGCGCAAATTTCACAAATTTCACGGAAATGAGTGTAAAGAAAACTCTCGGTATGATGGGCTAAACACCATTTAGCGATAATAGAGCCGCCACGCGAAACGATACCAGTAACACGTTTCGCGGTCATTGGCACATAACGAAGCAACAAACCAGCATGAATTGTAAAGTAATCAACACCTTGCTCCGCTTGCTCAAGTAAGGTATCGCGCATTACTTCCCATGATAAATCCTCCGCAATACCATTTACTTTTTCCAATGCTTGATACATGGGCACAGTGCCAATCGGTACGGGGCTATTACGCAAAATCCATTCTCGAGTTTCGTGAATATTGCGCCCAGTAGAAAGATCCATCACGGTATCCCCACCCCAGCGGGTTGCCCATACCAATTTTTCAACCTCTTCTTCAATTGATGAAGAGACGGATGAGTTACCGATATTCGCATTCACTTTGACGAGAAAATTACGACCAATGATCATCGGCTCTGATTCTGGATGGTTAATATTCGACGGTATAATGGCTCGTCCTTCAGCAACTTCACGACGCACAAACTCAGGAGTTATTTGCTTTGGTAGATTAGCCCCCAAATGAATCCCTGCATGTTGCTGGTTCAGTTGTGCATCCATACACTCTCCACGTCGCGTATTTTCGCGAATGGCAATGTATTCCATTTCGGGTGTGATAACACCTTGCCGCGCATAATGAAGTTGAGTAACGCACTTCCCTTTCTTTGCTCGGCGTATAGCAGGCAGGTTCCCATAACGCAGTTCGTCCAATGTATCATCAGATAAACGTTCTTTAGTGTAAGCAGAACTGACCTCATCAAGCCACTCGGTATCATCCCGCTCAGCGATCCATTTTTCCCTTAATTTAGGCAAACCTTGATATAAGTCGATAGTATGAGATGGGTCGGTATAGACACCTGAAGTGTCATAAACACATATAGATTCATTCGGTTGATAAATCGGTGAGGACTTTGTGCCTCCGACCAAGCTGTCAGCTAGTTTAATCTCACGCATTGGCACGCGGATATCCGAACGTGAACCAGTAATATAGATTTTAGAGGAATTTGGGTAGGGTTCGACAGACAATGTGTCAATGAATTGTTTGGCTTCCAGTCTCGCTTGTTTGCGACTCGACATAGCATCTTCCTTTTTTGTACTAGGGATAAATGCTTGACGGATTAATGCACAAGAGTTGATCAAAATAGAGTTTTGATCTTAAGGATATAACGCTAGATAGATCACTAGCAGGTTATATTCTCTTGTTCCCTTCGCAGGTATTAGCCTGATCAGGTTCAACGGATCCCGAAAATACGGTCTCAGCCTTATGGCACTCCGACAAGTTGAATCACGATTATAGGGAAAGACTATCCATTAACCAAGATGAAATTGTGATTTCGTTAACTTCTCATCAACAACTGAAAACCTATCCAAGCCGCTGAGATACTTAGCACGACGTTTAATAAGACATTAACACCCATTTTCAGAAAGGCTCCTTGCTGCATCAGCAGCACATTATCCATAGAGAATGTAGAAAATGTGGTTAATGCACCCAAGAAACCCAAACCAATAATCTGGCGCCATGGCTCAGTTGTAAGTAATTCACTCTCAAAAGCAGCGATCAATAATCCCATAATAAATGAGCCGACAACGTTGACCATCAGCGTTCCATAAGGGAATCCACGCCCTAATAACTGAACACTTAGCTCGGTAACCAAATAACGAGCGCACGCACCAAATGCACCACCTAATGCAATAAAACCTAAAATAGACAGCTGTCCCATAACGAATTCCTAAAAGTAACCGTCGTTATTTTAACCGCTAAGCATAATAAATCGAACCTAATTACTAAAATAATCAAGGAAAGTTATGCTGATAATCTAGTGCTTTTAAAAAGTTACATCCGTCACTTACTGAGTAAATGGATAAGCTAAACCGCTCTTATACCAATCTAAGAAAAAATATGATCTAATTGAGGCTATTTCACGCTCGGGATCGCTTTCTTGGATACAGCTTGAGTACAGAGAGCTGGCCACAAAAATGTGCCGAAGGAATGAGGTAAACGGAATTAGTTAATTTTTCGGATTACTATCATAGAGGAAGTGAACAGATAGCAAAAAGCCTCAGCATTTCTGCGGAGGCTTGATAGATGGCAGGGGTGGAGAGATTCGAACTCCCAACACGCGGATTTGGAATCCGCTGCTCTGCCAGTTGGAGCTACACCCCTAAATAATTTA